>PKYX01000220.1 GCA_003132825.1 Acidobacteriaceae bacterium | reverse complement strand
TGAAGGCGGTCGACAAGTTCGAATACCGCCGGGGATACAAATTTTCCACCTATGCCACGTGGTGGATTCGACAAGCCATTACGCGTGCCATTGCCGACCAGGCGCGTACCATTCGCATCCCCGTCCATATGATCGAGACGATCAACAAGCTCATCCGCACCTCGCGTCAGCTGGTGCAGGAATTGGGGCGCGAGCCTACGTCGGAGGAAATCGCCAAGCGCATGGACATTCCGGTGGCGAAAGTCCGAAAAGTTCTGAAGATCGCGCAGGAACCGATTTCGCTCGAGACCCCGATCGGCGAAGAGGAAGACTCACACCTCGGCGACTTCATCGAAGATCGCGCCGTGGTCTCCCCCGCCGAGGCCGTCATCAACGTAAACCTGAAAGATCAAACCGGCCAGGTCCTGCGCACGCTGACGCCGCGCGAAGAGAAGGTCATCAAAATGCGCTTCGGACTGGAAGACGGCTCCGAGCACACGCTCGAAGAGGTCGGCCAATCGTTCGCCGTAACCCGCGAGCGCATCCGCCAAATCGAAGCCAAGGCGCTGCGCAAACTGCGCCATCCCTCGCGGTCCCGGAAGCTGCGCGCCTTCATGGACGGAGTCAGAGACTAGGCTTCGCTCCAGGGGTTTCGGAAGATCAGGGCCGTTCTGAAGCCGGCCGTTCTGGTGTGCCGCGCTGACGGATGGCGAAGAATTTTTCTCGTTTTTTCCTTGGCTTTCCACAAGGAATCTCGGTCCTCCACAGCTTCTTCACAACACAGCGCCGATTTCTTGTTGCGGTCGTTCTCGCACTCAAGCACAGTACTGAACAATGCACACGTGAGATGTCTGCAGAGCCTGCTTGGAGATTGCAGCAGAGCTGGCGGTACCCGGCGGTTCTCGAGGGTGAATTGCCGGGAGGTTCCAAAGACGTGCTCTGGCGCGTTTCGGACACCTGGGCGTTGCGGCCTCCTCAGCGAGTCCTCCTCACAGAATGGGACTGAGCCGCCTGCAATCGCAATTCCTGCGGGTCTCGGATTCGCGGACTACGGTCCGGCGGATGACTGACCCGGCAGAGTTCGCACGACGTCCACGGGCAATGCGGCTCGGGTGGCTGGCCTGGGCCGCATTTATTTTGCCGCCACTTGGCGCCCGGATCTCGCGCCCCCGACCGGAATCGATGCCGACCCCTGGCAGGCCGATGTCGAGGCCCCCGGGGGCTGGCTCTTGATATTCGCTGTTTATTCGCCTATACTCGGGCCGCGACGGGGGATGGATGTCGGGGCCTGGACATCGGGGCATGGACATTGGGGTATGGATAGCGGGGCATGGATGTCCGGGGAATGACGAGCTCGAGCATGCGGGTGAACGGGTTTGGTTTCATCGGTCGCATCCGAGAGAAGTGCCTTATGCACAGGTCCTGCGCAACAGCTTTGGTTCCGAACCGGGGATAGAAAGTTTTGGCGACTACCGACTACAGTCTCGCGCATAGTTTGCCGGCCAACGTAGAAGCCGAGCGCTCCATCTTGGGCGCGATTCTGCTCGACAATTTCTCCTACAACCAAGCCGCGGAGAGTCTGAAGCCGGACGATTTTTCTCTCGACTCCCATCGCCGTATTTATTCGCGGATGGTGGACCTGGCCGAATCCTCACGGGCCATCGACCTGATTACCTTGGTCGAGGAACTGGACCGCCATAAGGAACGGGAGGCGGTCGGGGATGCGGGCTATATCTCAGGCCTGCTCGATGGTGTGCCCGACCGGCCGAGTATCGAGCACTACATTCAGATTGTCCGCGACAAGGCGCTGCTGCGCGGACTGATGCATGCCGCCAATGCGGCGATTGCGCGCGCCGCTGACCAGAGCGACCCCGCCGAAGAGATCCTCAGCGAAGCCGAAGCGGCCATCTTTCAGCTTTCCGAAAAGCGCATTGGGCGCGGCTTCATGGATGTGCAGGAAATCGTCAAGGAATCGTTCGGCTCGGTGGACGCACTGCTGCAGCGCGGCCAGCGCATCACCGGCCTGGCGACCCACTACAGCGATTTGGACGAGATGACCAGCGGGCTGCAGCGCTCCGACCTGATCATCATTGCCGCTCGCCCCTCGATGGGGAAAACCGCTTTCGCGCTGAATATCGCGGAAAATGCCGCCGTCGAAGACGGCAAGGTGGTCGGCGTCTTTTCGCTCGAAATGTCGCGCGAAGCCCTGCTGCTGCGTCTTTTGTGCTCCCAGGCCCGGGTGGACTCGCATAAAATGCGCACGGGTTCGCTTTGGCGCGACGACGAGACCAAGGTGGCGCGCGCCATGGAGCAACTGGCGAAAGCGCCCATTTACATCGATGACACGCCGGGGATCGGGCTCAGCGAAATGCGGGCCAAGGCACGGCGACTGAAGCAGAAACGCGGCGCCCTCGATTTGATTATCGTGGACTATTTGCAGCTGATGTCGGGCGGCGGACGGCGTTTCGAGAACCGCACCCAGGAGGTCTCCGCCATCTCGCGCGGTCTCAAGGCCCTAGCCAAGGAGCTCACCGTGCCCGTCATCGCACTCTCCCAGTTGAGCCGCGCGCCCGAGAGCCGGGGCGGCGACCACCGTCCGCAGCTGGCGGATCTGCGCGAATCAGGATCGATCGAGCAGGACGCCGACGTCGTGGCCTTCATCTTCCGGGAAGAGGTTTACAAGCAGGATGACCCCGACCTGCAAGGCCGAGCCGAGCTGATTATCGCCAAACAGCGCAACGGCCCGACCGGCAAGGTGCAACTAGCCTTCATCAAGAATTCCACCCGGTTTGAGTCCACCCTAGCGGATGGAATGGAGCCGCCAGAATAGGTCCCCGAAAGAGCATGAAGTAGCTGAAAAAGCATCCTTTTTGGGCCTGCCCCATGAGTCTCCGCCGGTCTCCTGGATTCCGCTTGGCAGCGACCTCAGGACTGTGGAAAGCTTGTGGAAGTCGCGAGCCGCCCAGTCCTGCCGCCCCAGGAGAGACCGTCCGGTCGGTCTCTGGTACTCCGTTGACAGGTAGCTAAGTCATAAGGTGCATAGGTAGTTAGCCGGTTTCGGCCAAGTGGGTTAGGAATCTTCCCTGGAGAGGGGCTCTTTCAAGCAACCCTTGAGATTTGCACATCTCCGGGGATATGTCCTTTGGCCTAAGCGTCGAAAGGTACAGAATTAACTGGCGATTTCGGGTTCCGGCCGGCTCTCGGCCTACTGACTATCTTCGCCGACTTTGAGCACGGCAAGGAATGCTTCCTGGGGGATATCGACCCGCCCGATACGCTTCATGCGCTTCTTGCCTNNTGGACCGTCTCACGGGCGATGATCTTGGCCCCGATGGAAGCCTGAATCGCAACCTCAAACATCTGCCGCGGGATGAGTTCTCTCATTTTGGAGACCAGCGCCTTTCCCCGATCGTAGGCAAAGTCGCGATGCACGATGATGGAGAGCGCGTCCACGGGCTCGCCGGCGACCAAAATGTCGAGCTTGACCATGGGAGATTCCCAGTAGTCGGCAAGGTGGTAGTCGAGCGAAGCGTAGCCCCGCGAAACTGACTTCAGGCGATCATAAAAATCGAGCACGATTTCATTCANNCGAGCGAAGCGTAGCCCCGCGAGACGGATTTGAGCCGATCGTAAAAATCGAACACGATCTCGTTGAGCGGAAGCTCGTAGTGCAGCATGACACGAGACGAACTGACGTACTCAAAGGTCTTTTGGCGGCCGCGCTTCTCTTCGACGAGCTTGAGAATTCCGCCGACATACTCTTCGTTGGTCAGGATGGTCGCCAGGATTACGGGCTCTTCGATCTTGGCAATTTCGCTAGGCGAGGGCCAGCGGAAGGGATTGTCCACCTCGATGAGAGTGCCGTCGGTTTTGGTGATCTTGTAACGCACCCCGGGTGCGGTGGTAATCAGTTCCAGATTGAACTCGCGCTCCAGTCGTTCCTGGATAATTTCCATGTGCAGCAGTCCGAGGAAACCGCAACGGAAACCGAAACCCAGAGCCACCGAGCTTTCCGGCTCGAAAAAGAAAGACGAGTCGTTCAGGCGGAGCTTTTCGAGAGCTTCGCGGAGCTGCGTGTGCTGATGCGCATCCACGGTATAAAGGCCGGCAAAAACCATGGGCNNATTTTTGTGTCCGCTACGTTCTTGATATTGGCGATGAGAAAACCGACTTCGCCGGCGCGAAGTTCTTCGATTTCGACCGGCTTGGGGGTGAGAACGCCGAGGGCTTCCACGTCCAGAACCCGCCCGTTCCACATCAGGCGAATC
>PKYX01000042.1 GCA_003132825.1 Acidobacteriaceae bacterium | reverse complement strand
GGCCAGTTGGATGAAGTCGAAAATCCGGATCCACAGCCCGACACCAATAACTGGTACGCGGAGGACGGCTATGGCGGTGGTTCCTTTGGTTCACCCGCTTACGGCGGAGGATCCTACAGCAACTGCTCGGACCACACTCAACATGGCGTTTCCGAGATTGTGAACTACCTCCGGTCCATCAACATCGATCCGCGGTGTGAATCGGGCCACTACTACCTGCTGAACAATTACAACCCGGGCTACTTCGGCAACGGCAACAATGCGTTTACCGATACAAACCCGAACAACACCGTGTTCACCATTCCACCGTCTTCCGTTCCGAGCATTGGCGACGATCTGAACGCCGCAGGCATTTCGTGGAAGTACTACGGCGATCAGTGGAATAACTACGTTCCGGACCCATATCAGCTTAACTATGGGGCCATTGGTGCGAACACGGACGAGTACTGCAACATTTGCAACCCGTTTCAGTACGACACTTCCATTATGGCCAATCCCGCTGTCCGCACGGCCCACATCCAGGACACGGTTAACCTCTACAGTGACATCCAGGGCGGCACGCTTCCTGCCGTTTCGATCGTGAAGCCCAGCGGGCTTGTGGACGGCCACCCCGCTTCTTCGAAGCTCAACCTGTTCGAAGGTTTCACCCAGAAAATCGTGGATATGGTCCAGAACTCGCCCTATTGGCAGGACACCGCGATCTTCATTACTGAGGACGAAGGCGGCGGCTATTACGATTCCGGATACGTGCAGCCGCTCGACTTCTTTGGCGACGGAACACGGATCCCGCTACTCGTCGTCTCTCCCTACACCCAGGGCGGCCACATCTCGCACAGCTATGGCGACCATGTGTCCATTCTGAAGTTCATCGAAGCCAACTGGTCCCTGCCGCCGATTACCCACCGCAGCCGGGATAATTTCCCGAACCCGAGGGTCGATCGCGACAATCCCTACGCGCCGAAAAACAGCCCGGCGCTGAGCGACCTGATGGATATGTTCGATTTCGGCTCCGACGGTCAAGGATCACACGGCCGGTAGGGCCGCGCGGCCTCGGCGAAGCGAAGTCGCCGCGACCGCGGTGGATGGCTGAGAGCGCTGAGCATGGTCTTCTCAGCCAAGGAAAGAAAGTCCCGACGGGATCTGGCGCTGGTCGCCCTTTGCGGGGAAGCCAGCGCCAGATGCATCTCGATCGGGCTTCGCAGGCAAGCCGGAGCGAAGCCTGCGCTCACCAGCCTCGAGCATCGAGTGCGGCGGCGTGGCCGGCTTTTAGGACTAGGGCACGCGTCCGGGTTCCCGCGGCTCGACCTTGACTAGACCCATCATGCCGCCGTCTTCGTGCTCCAAGAGATGGCAATGGTAAGGGAAGGTTCCGATGATGTTCGGATCGCGAAAGTCGATCCGCAGCTTGACGCTCGGGTATTTGGCGCTCTTCCCGTCCCAGTACGGAACGTTCACCGTGTCCCGCAGGAATGGCTCGTTCACCGCCATTCCATTCCACTCGAGCATCAGGTAATGGACCTGGTGGATGTGAAAATCGTGCAGTTCCTGCGACCGATTTTCGATGATCCAGTCCTCGACGTCTCCTTGCTCGACCACGATGTTCGGAGCGGTCGAGTTCGGGTCGAATGGCTTTGGCGTCTGCCCTTCCACCGTCAGGTAAAACGTCGTCGGACTATTCGGATCGTTCGGGTCCTCAAGCTTCTCGGAAAAATAGAGCTTGCGAGTGCGCGTCGGCGTCACGTCCCCGAGCCATGGTTCTCTCGACGAGGTCATGGTCTCGGCAGAATCCGGAAGTTTCGAAACTGGCTCGGGCGCATTCGCCGCGGCCACAATCGTGGCCAGGGGGCGGGTCGGATCATTTTCTCCCCCGGGACCGGTGTTGACGCTCCGGGTGACCAGGGTCGCCTCGATTCCCGCGGGCGGCCCTTTGAAAAGAAATTCGATCCGGCCCGCGGGCGCCAACCCTACGTGATCCTCCCAGAGGATCCGGCTCTTCACCGCCCCGCGCTGGTTGAGGGGCACTCCGTCAACCCCCACCACTCCCAGAATCTGCGGCACACCATCGACCAGCACCTGCAAGTTCAGGTAGGTGATTGCCGAGGCGTTCAATACCCGCCAGAGTTGCTGCTCGCCGGGTTTCATCGGGATCACGGCCGGCGGATAGCCGGGAAAGGGAACCGGGACAAAATTGAGGGAAAGGTCCTTGGCCGGTTTGCCGCTTCCGTCGCCGGTATTGATTGCGTCGCCTTCGCGATCCCGGATAACGATCGCCGGCGGTCCCGGACCAGCCTGGGATGGCGCGGCATTGGGGTTCATCAAATCCTGGTCGCGAATGACCAGGACTCGTTCCGGAAGGCCGGCAGCCGCCTGGTTCACCTTTTCTATTCCTTCGATAATCAGCGCTCCCGAAGCCCCGCCGAGCACCTGCGCCTTGCTGAAGCCATGCAGGTGCGGATGATACCAGTACAAGCCCGGCGGCTGAGTGGGGGGAATCCGGACACGATACTCAAACGGTGGATCTCCCGGCTCAATGGAGGTGCGGATGACATCGTCCTGATGGCACACCGGAGGGAGCGCCAACCCGTGAAAGTGGAGATTGGTCGAGGTTGCGGTCATCGCCGCCCCCGCACAAAGATCCGCCGTGGCGACCGAGGTCGAGGACATCGCCATGGCGTCTTTTTCCCCCGCAGGCGGCAGGTCGTTCTTCAACGCGAGGATCAGGCGATCGCCGGGATGCACCCGCAAATTAGGGGATTCGTGACCGTACTGGTCGAGATAGCAATAGCGCGTACCTCCGTTTTGATCCATGCTCTTGCGGATTGCCAACTCAACCTTCAGCTCGCCGTTCTGGCTCCGTAGATCGTCCGGCTCGGAAATCGTCGATCCCACTGCCGGACGCGGGCAAATCTCGCTCGATCTGGTTTGCGCGTGGACTGAGGCCGCCCAGAGAGCCCCGCCAAAGCAGATCAAGCGCACAATTCGGCGCGATAGCATTNNCGCCCGTGCAGGCTAGCAAAAGAATATTTCTAGAAGGTTACAAAATCAGTTTCCTGTCCGCGGGTGGTCCATTTGGCCCCGCGTGAAATCGAGAAATCTGGGCTCGCCGTGAGTGGAATTTCCGCGTCTAGAGGGGGTCTCAGCCGCAGGACCGGCATGGCTTGAGCGAAGTGGCGTCGGGCCCATGGCTGATCACGGTTCCGGCCATCTGCCCCCGCCCGGGCCGGGAGGAACCCTTTTGAAAAGGCCGTCGGGAGAGGATTAGAGCGTCCGGCCCCTGGTCCAGAACCGAATTGCGGCGGACTGGGATCTGGGAAACCGATTGCTTCTAAGCAATTGCTGTTGAATCGGTTGCGCGTGGGTTGGCCGGCACCAGCGAACTTGACAATCACAGTAACCACGCCGGAGAAAGGTAATACGGTCTCCACCCGATTGTTAGTTGGTTCCTACAGGTCCACACTTCTCTACGAATGTAGGTTTCGACTGCAGGCACCAATCAACCAATTCCCGGACATGCGAGGCAATTTTATGAATTATATGAATGCAATCGAGGCTTCTGAAGAGCTGAATATCATCCATCTGGAAAACGCCCTGCTCTGTGCAAACTGCGAAATGATTGTCAGCGAGACCCGCAACGGCAAGTGTCCGGTGTGCGGCAGCGGCGCACAATTGAGTCTGTCCCGCTTGCTGGGAGGGAC
>PKYX01000135.1:9228-13748 GCA_003132825.1 Acidobacteriaceae bacterium | reverse complement strand
GGCTCTTGGTCAGGGTGTAGGTATTCGGCCATCCCAGTTCCCGCGCCCGCTTGGTTCCCGCCTCGGTCAAATAGTTGCGCAGCCAGCGCACGCGATTCTTACGAACCTGATTCTCGAGAGCCGCCCCCTGAAGATCCTTGGCCGCATGTTCCTTCTCCCGCGCCTGCTGGCGCAGTTCTTCGGTGATTTCGGCGCTCTCCGCCTTCAGTTCCGCGTTTTTCACAAATTCATGCAGCGCCCGCCACTCCCGTTCGGCATCAAAGTCCTTCAACCGGGCCGGTGTATAGTTCGGACGCAGCCTCTCTCCCACTCGCCCATCCCGCGCCCCCGCCACATAGCAGGTCGACAGGTGCAACAGTCCGGCGTGGTCCGACTTGCGCACAAAATCCAGAATATGCACCGCCGCATCCACATTGGTCGCCAGGGCGTCGCGCAAGTCGGGATTGAAGTCGGTCAGGCCCGAACTGTTGATCACCAGATCGAGCTTCGAGCGCAGCGCTTCTGAAACCTGGGGCGCCAGCCCCAGCCCCTCTTGGCAAACATCGCCTTCGATCACTTCCACCCGGTCCCCGAGAAACCCCGGCAAATTCCCTCGATAGCGTGCATAGAGTGGATCAAAGACCGGCGACTCTTCGACCAGCCGCTCGAAGCGGCGCTGCGCCGGAGTCGACTTCTGCCGCCGGATCAGCAGGTAAATCCGCCCCAGCTCCGGCAAATCCATCAGGGTATTCACCAACCACACCTTGCCGATAAACCCGGTCACCCCAATCAGCAAAATATTCTTCCCGCTGAGTGCCTGGCGCACCGAAAGCGTCTCGAACGGCCGATGCCCCTCAAAGTGAACGATCGGACGCTCGCGCAGCGCCATCTGCCGCGCCGCCGGAACCACCGCTGCGTGCAGCGCGCCCGCGCTCCTCAGCCCGAGGTCGAGCGCCAGTCGTGCCGCCTCCCGCCGGCCATCCGCTCCCCCCTCCCCAATCCGGGCAAACACTCCCCGCGGACGGATCACCGGATCAAGCAGCCTGCCGGTGGCCATGCCATCGCGGAATTCCATGCGGTTCGCGATCACCCAGTTCACCCCGAGATGCCGCGCCAGCGGCTGCATGACCTGCGCCAGACCCTGGCTCACCAGCACCACCTTCGCCCCGGAATCCACCAACTCTTTCAGCTTCCGCACTCCCGCCGCCTTCAGGTGAGGTTCCAGTTTGTACTTGAAGTACTCCTCCCCCAACAGATCCAGCCGGTCGCGGCTGATCCCCCGCAGCACGGTATGCACCACCCGCGTGGCAAAGGCTCGGTTGCTGGCATAGAGAAACGGACGCAGCACCGCCATCAGCAGCACCAGGCCGCGGCGCATCCAACGTTCGGTGAATTTCTGGGCGTTCCAGGTGAAAAAAGCCACGGGGCGAACCGTGGTCAATTCCAACAGGCTGCCTTCTACCCGCCAGTAGACCCAGGGGGCGGGACCGGAATTATGATTTGACTGTTCCACGTCGTTGTCCCCGCGACAGCGGGGCTAGGTGCTCCTCCCCATCGGAGGGCGAAGTCCTCTATTGTAATCAATCGTGGCCAAAGGGCGAAGAAAAAGGGCCCTAGGGTCGGCTTCCGAACGCCTTCTCGGTCTTCTCCGCGAGCGCTCGAGAACCGGCCGCGCCAGCCGAATCCGCCACCAGCAAAGCCGCGCATCCGCTCAGGGCCAGGGCTGCCCCAATGGCCAGCAGGCCTCCCCGAAAGCCCCCCGTCTGGGTTCTCACCCGCCCCACGATCCAAGGTCCAAAAAACCCGCCCAGGTTGCCGAGAGAATTGATGATGGCGATTCCGACCGCAGCGCCGGTTCCGGTTAGCAAGCTCGAGGGAATGGCCCAAAAAGGGCCGTAGATCGACCACACTCCCATGAGCGCCGCGCTCAATCCAATGATGCTCAAAACGAGCGAGCTCGAATAGGCGGCCAACCCCAAGGCCAGCGCTCCCGCAAACGCGCCCAGGGCGACGTGCAGACGACGCTCGCCTGTGCGATCCGAATGCGCTCCCATCACCATCATGGTCACCGCCGCCGCCAGATAAGGAATCGCCGAAAGCAGTCCGATGACAAACGTACTCACCCCGGAAAGGCTGCGGATCAGCTTCGGCAGCCACAGGCTGATGCCGTAGGCAAACATGTTGGCGCCAAAATATACGCACACCAGCAGCAACACATGGAACCAGACCTTCCCGCCAAAGGCGGCAAGAACACTGGTATGGCCGGCCGCGGGATGCGAGGCTCGTTCCTGGCGGAGGGTATCGATCAGCCAGGTTCTTTGCTCCGGGGTGAGCCAGAGCGCGTCCTCCGGATAGTCGGTCAGATAGAACAGAACCACCCCGCCCAGAAGCACGGCGGGAATCCCCTCGACCAGAAATAACCACTGCCAGCCAGCCAGCCCGAAAACTCGGTCGAGGCCAAGCAGCGCCCCCGAAACCGGTCCTCCCACCACGCCCGCCAGCACGCCCGCGGTCATGAAGCGCGCCACCGTGCGGGCCTGCGCCTCCACCGGGAACCACATCTTCAAGTACAGGATCACGCCGGGGAAAAAACCCGCTTCCGCCGCCCCCAGCAGGAAGCGCAACAGGTAAAAGCTCCGTGGGGTGCTGACCAACACCATCGAGGACGAGATGATTCCCCATAGCACCATGATGACCGCGATCCAGCGCCGCGCCCCCAGGCGCTGCATCACCAGATTGCTCGGAACCTGGAAGAAAAAGTATCCGGCAAAAAACATGCCTGCGCCGAGGCCATAGGTGGCATCGCTGAACCCGAAGCGCTGCTGCATCTGCAACGCGGCAAATCCGACATTGATCCGGTCAAGGTAGGCCACGATGTAGAGCAGGAACAAAAACGGCAACAGTCGTCGCGAGAGCTTCGAGACCACGACAGAGCCTAGCTCGTTATCGAGTAATGTATCCATCGATCAGTCGCAGCTCGCTTGACCAGCGGCCCGCGAGCAACGACAACCCTGGAGCTGTCCGGAATCTTCCAGCGGGAACCTCCCTGTGCTGGCGGGTCGGGGTATTTTGCGAGACCGGTTGCAAGCGCCGCATCGGGCCCGGTGGCCGCCCGATTCTACTCCAATCCCAGCCCCCGGCGAATCTGGGCGACGATCGCTTCCGGCGGCGGCCCCACNNCGGTGAGCGCATCCTCGGGCTCCTCGAGCGTGGCCAGCTGGCTGCGCAGAATCTGGGCGTTGGCAAAGTGCCCCTTGCGCAACCGCAGGCGCTCGGCAATGACCTCAGGACTGCCCTTCAAATAGACCAGTTTCACTCCCGGCCCCGTTCCTATTTCCTCGCGATAGCTGCGCTTCAAGGCCGAGCAGGCGAGCACCACGTTCCGCCCTTGCTCCAACCACCCCGCGACCGCATCATGTAGCGCCTTGAGCCAGGGCGCGCGATCCTGATCGTCCAGTGGAATGCCGTGGCTGATTTTTTCGATGCTCGCCGCCGAATGAAAACTGTCGGCATCGACGAACTCCCAACCGAGTTGCTCGGCCAACCGAAGCCCGATCGTGGTTTTCCCGGCTCCGACCACCCCCATCACAATCACAATCACAAAAACTCCGTCCCTCTCCCGCTTTCAGCTCCAGCTTCCCTTTCGAGCCTTCATTTCGAGCTGTGATGCACTGGCGCTCCGATCGGCGAGCCGCCTCCCTCGAACCGCCGCGGCACTACTTCCCGTAAGTCTTCTGATAGTGATTGCGCGAATTGATCACCGTGAATGTCCCATCTGGCTCGGCCAGCACCCGGATGGAGTACCCTGCATCCGCCTTCTCATCCGGATTCGCAATGAAGTTCTCCGCCACGTTGTGCTCCTGGCCTCCCGCGGCCGCGTAATGCAACTGCCACAGGTCCTCAAGGCCGGGCGAATCATGCACCGTCTGCCAGGCTCCGGGGCTACCCCCCTTGTGCGCGCCATTGTTCATAATGGCAACTCGCGGATGCAACCCCCAGACCAACGCCTGGGAGTTGGACTGGTCCAACCCATGATGCGAAACCAGAAACAGGTCAACCGTCCCCACCGGATTGTTCGGACACATCAACTCCATTTCTTTTTTCTTGGTCAGGTCCCCGAGATCAATGAAGCGAAACTTCCCGTAAGTAACCAAAATCCCCAACGAGCGGGCGTTCTCGGAGGAATCCTCGGGCGCCTCGGGCTCGGCTCCGCAGTTCGGATTCGCAGCTCCGGCTCCCGGCAACGGCCCGCTGATATGCTCCCCCGCCGCCGTCAATACCTGCACGACCAGTCCCGGAATCGGAAGCCCGTCGCCTGGCCTCAAATGCACGTGCGCCGCATGTGCGATCACCTTCTGATACGCGGCAAAGTCCTGGCGCGTGACGTCAGAATCCTCCTGATTCGGCCCATGATCCACAAACGTGCCGATCTTCATGCGCTCCGCCAGTTGCGGCACCCCGCCCACGTGATCGCGATGATAGTGGGTGATCACCAGATAATCGATCCGTTTGATGCCAGCCGACTTGGCCTCCGCCACAAT
>PKYX01000135.1:208-9203 GCA_003132825.1 Acidobacteriaceae bacterium | reverse complement strand
AGCGCAGCGCGAAAAACCTGGCGCATAGAAGTTCCTCCTCATCCGAACTGATATTTGCAGCGCTCCCTGATCCGAGAACTCCCGTCTCCCCAAATCTCTCTGCTACACTCCTAGCTCCTATGGGGATGAACCGCCTTAGGTTCGCTCTCGTGTTTTTGCTGGTGGCCTCGGGCATCGGCGCGACGGCGTCCCCCTGGGGCGCGGGCGACAACCCTCCTTCTCCTCCGAAACACCGTTTCTCGTCCCGTGTCACGGTCACGCGTGCCCCCTTCTACGGCTGGAAGGCCATTATTCTCCGCAATCGGGCCGCCGAGGTCATCGTCGTCCCCGCGATCGGACGCGTCATGCAGTTTAACTTGCTGGACGACAAAGGCAATGCCATACCCGGCCCCTTCTGGAACAATCCGGAAATCGGCGGCCAGCTCCATGCCGACTCCGAAGGTTGGACCAACTACGGGGGAGATAAAGCTTGGCCCGCCCCCCAATCCGAGTGGCCGAAAGTCGCCGGCCGCGCCTGGCCCCCTCCCCAGGGATTCGATGCCGTCTCCTTTACCGCCTCGATCGACGGCTCCCGGGTCGAACTCCTTTCCCCGGTGGACCCCTCCTATGGCGTCCGCGTGCACCGCACCATCGCGCTCGATCCCGAGAGGCCGGTCATGACCATCGAAACCAGCTATCAGAAAGTGCAGGGTCGACCGGTGCGGGTGGGCATCTGGATCATCACCCAACTGGCTTCGCCCGAGCGCGCCTTCATCCTTTTGCCGACGCATTCCGCCCTGGCTGCGGGCTACACCAACCTTCTGCCCAGTCTGCCCAAAGATCTGACAATCGATGGCCGGCTGCTCTCGCTCGCCCGCGACCCGGTCAACAGGACCATGATCGGGAGTGATGGGAGCGCGCTCCTATGGGTGGGCCATGGCCCGAGCCCCGACCTGCTGGTCGAGACCGAGTCCAAGACCGAGAGCAAGACCGAGAGCAAGACCAAGAGCAAGACCAAGACAGTTTCCGCCGCCGGCCCTAACGCCGAGTGGCCAGAGCAAGGGTCCCACTCGAAGATTTACACCAACTCCGGCGAAGAGCTGAAATACGTCGAATTCGAACTGCTCGCCCAGTTGCGCGACCTGAGCCGGGGTGAAACCGCCTCCGCCACAAGCGTTTACAGGTTAATTCCGCGGACTCAATCCGACCCCCTGGCGGAAGCCAAGAAAGCCTTCAAGCGGCCTTGAGGGCGCAACCTCGAGAACCAAAGTAATCGCCATCCCGGTTTCGCCTCTTGGCACCCCTCTCGGCTTCGTCATACTCTGAGATGCGCATCGCGCAGTGATTCCGTGTTTCTCGCGCACCGGCCCGGAAGGATGTCATGGCAACACGATTCAGTGTGTTGATTCCCACCCACAACCGCGAGGAATACGTCCGTCAAGCCATTGACTCGGTCCTGTCGCAAACCTTCACCGATTATGAGGTTTTCGTCATCGACGACGGCTCGACCGACCGCACTCCCGAGCTCCTCCGATCCTACGGAGACCGAATTCGCGCCCTGCGCCAACCGAATCAAGGACCAGAGGCCGCGCGCAACCGCGCCGCCGCCCAAGCCAGCGGGGAATACCTGGCTTTTCTGGACAGCGACGACCTGCTGCTGCCCGGCGCCCTCGAGGCCTATGACCGCATCATTCGGACGCTCGATTCCCCGCCTCTGATGATCGGCGCGATGATTTATTTTGAAGATCAACCGCCGCCTGCTCGAGCCCCTGAGGCTCGAGCCACGCTAGAGGTCTGGAATTATCCCGATTTCCTCGACAAGCGCCTCACGGTAGGGCTCTCGAACAGCCGCATCGTGATCCGCAGGTCGGTCTTCGAGGAAGTGGGCGGCCTGCGCCACAGCACCCCCCAGACCTTCCATCTGGATGATTTCAACCTGGTTCTCAAGGTTGGAACCTATGGACCCTGCGCCATCGTCAAGACTCCCCCCACAGTCGCCTATCGCTCCCACACCTCGAACAGCATCCGCGGCGTCGAGTCCATGGTCAACGGCATTCGATCGGTGATCGCGGCCGAGAGAGCCGGACTCTACCCTGGCGGGCGAAAGCGCCGCTTCTCGCGCTATGCCTGCATTGGGGGAATTGCCCAGTTGTGGGTCCGAAGGGCTTTTCAATGCCGCCAGTTCCGCTTGGCGATGATGCTTCTGCGCGAGAGCGCGCCGATGATCGCTGCGGCCGGCGGTAAGAAGCTCTTCTCTTGGTTTGACGGCTCCCCGGCGGCGCTTACCCTGGGGGGACCAGAACAAGATGGGCCGGGACAAGATGGGCCGGGACAAGACCGGCAACGACAAGCTGGGCAAAGCGGAGATGCGGAAGGCGGAGATCAGCTCGCCCTGACCGGCCCGGGCGGCAGCGCCAACGAACCTCTTAGCCCAAATGGCGGTAGCAAAAGTTGCCGATGATGTGCGAGATCCGCATGGGCGCCTTGGCCACAATCAACCGAGCCGCGCGGTAGGCGAGCGAACTCTCGCGCGCGAGTCCCGGGTTTTTCTTGCCCTCCGATTTGCTGCCGCTCTCGAGGCTGAGGGCGACGATATCTTCTTCCACCGTGGCCCACCGTCTCTTGTATGCCAGCAAACCCTCATTGGACACCGCGGTTCGGCCGAAGCTGAAGATTTTGGCGCCCGCGGCATGAGCCCGTTGAATGGTATCCCAATAGAGCAGTTGATTGGCCCCGGCCATGGCTTCGGCCGTATCTCCGGAATACTCGGAGATCCATAGATCCTTGAATTTCAGAACCAAATGACAGGCCACCGGCTTGCCCGCTTCCGAGGCAATGAAAACCTTCAGATATTCAGGCCACAACCAGCGGCGCACGGCCTGAAAGAAGGTATACGGCATGACCGGCAGGAAGCGCCGCATTCGGGTTTCGGCGAGGATGGCATGGCAAGCCTCGATGCAACCTTCATCGGTGCGTTCTTCGACCGTGACTCCCGCGTTGACCGCCTTGCGTATTTTTTGCCGAATGGAGGTTTTCGCGAAGCTATCAAAGAGCGTGTCGCAATCTGTATCGAGCGGAAGATAATGGTGCTTATAGTCGGAACTGAGCGTCAACCGGGAGTCGGCAAGTTGCGCTGCGGTGCGGGTCAGACGGACTTCCAGCAGACGGCTCTGGGTGCTCCGTTGCAGCTGTTCGAGGTGAGGCAGCAACAGATCGAACTCCGCGGCCGAGGAAATCAGTGGATCGCAGAATGAAGCGAAGGGAACACTGACTACGCGCTGCCCGAGCAACCAGCTCTTCACCGTATAAACCGGCAGTCCAGCTCGAATGCTGCCATCCCCTCCATCCCTTAACACCAGGAAACGTCCTTGAATATGGGGGAATGCGGTTTCTAAAACCCGGGTCCAGGCGGAAAGATGGTAGACCAGGCCCAAAGGATGGCGGGCCACGAACGCGTCCCATTCCGCGGTCTGGTCGGGAAGCAGCCAATGAGCCGTGAGGCTCGACCGCGTCTCGGTGGACATTTTGATGTCAACCACGGGTGTCGTTACGCCGGACCCTATCATTCCGCTGAACCTATTCCTCGGCGACGGATATCGACCGCAAAAAACCACACGTAACATCTAGTAACATTTGGCGCCGGGTTTTGCCAGCAGGAAGCTTTACGACTCTAAACTTCGGTGCTCATCAGGGGGGCAAAAGCTGCCTAAATTGATGGACAGCGGAGCGATTGACTTCAATTGATCAGCGGGGTTCCCGAATCGCCCGCGGAACCCCGAACGGGCGACCCAGAACCATCGATCGATGGAGGCTTCGATCGAGCCGCCGCGGCCGATCGGTCGGGCCAGGTTCGGGCGGTTTTCAACTAGAAGAACCGCCCGGGCGGACCCAGGTCTTATCGGTCGATGAGGCGAGAGGTCTAGCTGGCCCATTGAATCACGCTGTAGGAGCGCGCCGGCACCTCGACCTTCGACCGCCCCCCCGACGTCGTAGGCTTCTCGAGCGCTTGCGGAACCACTTTCCGCGGCGCGTCAAAGCCGTTAACCGCTTTCAAATCGTCTCCGGTCAGCACCCAGGAGGCCAACACCTGCCCGGGCGCCTTGTCGTGCCAATTCACTTCGAAGCTGCGCGCCTTGGCCAAATCGCGATTCAGAATGAACAGCGAAACTTTCCCATCCTCCGCCATCGTCCCCACCACATCGAGATATGGCACCTGTCCCATGCCGGCCACCTCGTAGGTGGGCGAATCGGTCAGAACCCGCAGGACCGAGCCCCGGGCATATTCGAGACCCCAGCTGTATGGGTAAAATATGGTTTGCAAGAACAACCCATCCCGGTTGGTCATGATGGGCGCAATGACATTCACCAACTGCGCCAGGCAAGCGATCTTCACCCGGTCGGCATGCCGCAGCAGCGAATTCATGAGCCCGCCCACCACCAGCGCGTCTTCCAAATTGTAGATTTCCTCGAGCAGGTGCGGGGCCTCGGTACGATGGCCATCGACTGCGTCTCCCGTGCGCTGCCGGTACCACACGTTCCACTCATCAAATGACAGCCACAGTTGTTTCTTCGACCGCTTGTGTCCCCGCACCATGTCACACACCGCCAGTGTCTCCTCGATCTGCTGATCCATGGTGAGGTTGATGGCCACATATTTCGTGCTATCGCTGCCGGTTTCCTCCGGGGTGTTGCCCACATAGCGATGCAGCGAGAGCCCATCCACGTAGTCATAACACTGCTCGAGAACTTCCCGATCCCATTCCAGGTAAGTCGGCATGAGGGGCCCGCTCGATCCGCAGGCAATTAACTGGAGCGAGGGATCGACCGCCCGCATCTGGCGCGCCGAATCCTGGGCCTTCAACCCATATTCGGTCGCGGTCACGTGTCCAATCTGCCAGGGGCCGTCCATCTCGTTGCCCAGGCACCAATGCTTCACGTTGTAGGGCTCGGCGTAGCCATGCTTGCGCCGCAACTCGCTCCATTCCGTCCCTTTTTCCAGATTGCAATACTCCACCAAAGCCGCGGCCTGCTCCGGAGTGCCCGTGCCCAGATTGAGGCCCATCAGAGGTTCGGTCCCCGCCGCCTTGCACCAGCCCATATATTCGTTGGTCCCGAACTGGTTGGACTGCAGCGAATTCCAAGCCTTGTCCAAAACCTTGGGCCGGTCTGCTTTCGGCCCCACTCCATCCAGCCAGTTGTACCCCGAAACAAAATTTCCCCCGGGATAACGAATGATCGGCACTCTCAGCTTGCGAATCTGATCCATGACGTCGGTGCGAAACCCATTCCCGTCCGACAACCTCGACGCCGGATCGTAGATCCCTTCATAGATCGCGCGCCCCAGATTTTCCAGAAACGACCCGAACAAATTTCGATCGAGCGCCCCAATCATGCGCCGCGAATCGACATACACCCGCGCCGCGTCGCTCGGGCTCATGGGCTGGCTTTGGGCCAGCAAGGAGCGGCCCAACAGAGCCTGCGTGGCCCCCGCCATTGCTACCGTCGAAACTTGTTTGAGAAAACGTCTTCTGAATAAGGAAACCATCGCTCGATTCCTCCTGGCCTTCTCGGGTACGATTTGTTGAGATTCCTAGCGCACAGCCTCGCGGGCCTCGGGACGCGGGACAGAAAACGTATTCTCTGCCGCCTCGAAAAGCTTTGCCCTTTCCCACATTTCTTGCTTGGCTTTTTCCGCTGGCCCGCAATCCTACATGGTGGAATGCCAGACCGCAACCTGGTCCCCAAGAACCGCTTCCGAAGAACTTTGATCCTGCCCGCGATCGCCCCAGGCAAACCGCAAAACCGCAAATCCGAATTGACAATTGTCTCCCTCCATCCTACCTTCCTAGTTCTCGCCCACTGGAGGCCCCTCGTGCAGAAAAATTTCTCCCGGCTGGCTGGGGTAGCTTGTCTGATCTGGTTGTGCGCCCTGTCCGACCCCTCCCGCGCCGCCGCTGCCGCGCCCGTCGGAATGTTTGAAGACCACGCCGATGTGGGCGCCATTGTTCACCCCGGTTCGACCCTATACGACGCCGCGAAGGGCACCTACACCCTCACCGGCAGCGGCGAGAACATGTGGTTCGCCTCTGATGCCTACCAGTTCGCCTGGAAGAAAGTTTCCGGTGACGTGATGCTGACCGCCGACATCTCCTTTGTCGGCACAAGCGCACAGGAACACCGCAAAGCCGTCCTGATGATCCGTCAGACGCTCGATGCCGATTCCGTCTACGTCGACATTGCGCGCCATGGCAACGGCATGACCGCGCTGCAATATCGCAACGAAAAAGGTGGCATCACCCGGGAAGTCATCGCCACCACAGGGTCTCCCGGACGCCTGCGCATTGTGAAGCGCGGCAACTATGCCTATATGCTTCTCGGCGAAGGCGACAACCTGCAGTTGGCGGGCGGTTGGCTGCGGGTTCCGCTCGAAGGGCCGCTCTACGTCGGTCTTGGCGTCTGTTCCCATAACAAGGACACGAGCGAAACCGCCGTGTTCTCAAACGTTCAATTGGCCACTCCCCCGGCCCCCGCGGCCACCCCAACCCTCTATAGTTCGCTTGAAACCGTCAAGGTCGCAGGGGGCGACCGCCAGGTCGTATATCTGACTCCCGGACGCATCGAAGCCCCCAACTGGACGCGCGACGGCGCGGCTTTCCTGTTCAATCGCGACGGTCACATCGAGCGCCTGCCCGCCGCCGGAGGCACTCCCCAGCTGGTGAACACCGGCGACGCCACCCGCTGCAATAACGACCACGGCATTTCTCCCGACGGCATCGAACTCGCGATCAGCGATCAATCGCAAGAACCGCACCGTTCCCTCATCTATATCGTTCCCCTGGCTGGGGGCACGCCCCGCCGCATCACCCAGAATTCGCCGTCGTACTGGCATGGCTGGTCGCCGGATGGCAAGACGCTGGCCTTCACCGGGCAGCGCAACGACGACTTCGACATCTACACCATCCCCGTTGCCGGAGGCGAAGAAACTCGCCTCACCACTGCCCCCGGCCTCGACGACGGTCCGGAATATTCTCCCGACGGTAAATACATCTACTTCAACTCCGAACGCACCGGCTCGATGCAGATCTGGCGCATGCATCCCGATGGAAGTAACCAGGAACAAGTCACCGCGGATGAATACAACAACTGGTTTCCTCACCTCTCGCCGGACGGCAAATGGATGGTGTTTCTCAGCTACGAAAAAGAGGTGAAAGGCCATCCTGAGAACAAGGATGTCATGCTGCGCCTCATGTCCTTAGAGGACGAGGCAGCCGGCCAGAAATCGCCGGATAAGATCCGGGTTGCCGCCCACCTGTTCGGCGGTCAAGGCACGATCAATGTGCCGTCATGGTCGCCGGACAGCAAACTGTTCGCCTTTGTCAGCTACCAGCTGATTCCTTAGCACCCCAGGCTCCCGGCGCCCGATCTATCTTTCCCTACTATGCATCTATGGGGAACTGGCCCCGCGCTGAGGTTTGACCCCCTGTGAAACCACTCGCGGATCAGCATAGAGCTGGCGCAAGGCCTCCGCCGGATCCGCAGAGCTCTGCGGGGGCGCGGGAGCGGCAGGCGGAAGCGGGGCGGCGGCAACCGCAGGGGCCGGAGGCGGCGCAGGCTCGGGAGCCACCAGGAACCACGTCCAACCGGTCTGCTGCTCGAACCAGGAAGGATCGGGAATCTTCCCCTCGAATCCGACACCGATCACCTTGCCCCCGCCCGCGAGCGAAAGCGAAGTATCCAGGCGAAAGCGAGAATTGGGATTTTCGACATTCAGCGCCAGCGCATCCACATACAACAAGCCCGGAAAATAGTCGGCATAGGCGCCGGTCGCGTTCGGCCCAAATCCGGGCGGCGCGGCGTTCCAGACCCAAATCAGATTGCGCAGTCCATCCCGATGGACCAGGCGATCGAAGAGCTGCCGGTAGAGTGCCGCCGATCCCCGCATACCCTTCCGCCCCGCCCACCAGAATTTCTTCCCGTTCGACTCCGGGTAAGGCCGCCACAGCACCGGAACCTTGGCATCCTGCAGTTGCTGCAAGTATTTCGCGACTTCGTCCACCTGGGCGCACCAGCGCTTGTTTAAATCCGTGTCCGGCGTCAGCAGTTCATTCCATTCGAAATCCGTCAACTGCCCGCGAACACTCTGCTCGATCGTTGCCGGCTCGTCATCGGTCGGCCGCGCCGCATGCCAGCTCAGGCTGACCATCGCATGGTTCTTGTACTGCCGCTTAGCCTCCTCGACAATCGCCTGCCGGACCGCGTCCACCTCGACTCCGTCTTCTTTCGTGATTCCCAGATCCTCCCCATAGATCGCCGGCGATTGCCCGGTCACCGCGACCACATGCTCGGTCGATCCCAGAATGGCCCGCGCATCGTTCTGCTGTCCGCTCAGCGTGTTCTTGCCGGAAACCCCGTACAAGCGCTCGAGCAACCTCCGCGCCTCCTCCGACGAATGAAGCGTGACCGGCTCCGGGGGTGCGTCCCGAGAGGCCTTCCGCATCGCCTCCATCGCATCCGCCAGACGGGGATCGCCGCGGTTCAGAACAGTTGGCCCCTCGAACACTTCCCGCAGCTTCTCCGGCGGGTTCGAGAATTCCGCTAATCCCGCCCAGATCATGAAATAAGTCCACTTCGGCTGGGCCTTCAGCACTTCGAGGGTGGGCGCCCCTCCCACCTCGGCGAGCGCAATCGGCTTCTCCCCGGCGAGCCCGAGCACATCGTCGTAGTAACTCGGTTTAAACTCGCCGTAGTTGTCCACGCTCAACACGTCCACGTAGTCGGTCCCGGGAAAATAGTCGGTGAACGCCCCCGCACTCCCGCCCGGAACGTTGACGTTCCACACCCAAATCAGATTGTCCAGCTGGTGCGCATTCACCAGCCGGTCATACAGCTGACGATAGAGCGCCGCGGATCCGTTTTTCCCCGGCCGCCCGCCCCACCAAAACCAATTCCCGTTCATCTCGTGATAGGGACGAAACAACACCGGCACGTGGGCATCGCGCAACTCGGTCAGATACCC
>PKYX01000135.1:0-193 GCA_003132825.1 Acidobacteriaceae bacterium | reverse complement strand
TAAACTCGAAATCCGTCAGATGCCCCTGCACGCTGTCGCGAAACCCAACCGGCTCGTCTTCGGTCGGCCGCACCGCATGCCACATCAGGGCGATCACCGCGCCCTCGCGATACTGCCGCTCCACCTCCGCAATCATCCCCGGCCGCCCCAGGACCGAATCCTTATCGTCCTCGCCAGAGAACCCAAAGTCCTC
>PKYX01000265.1 GCA_003132825.1 Acidobacteriaceae bacterium | reverse complement strand
AGCTTCTCGATGATGCGGTAATGCGAGATGGTCTGACCGATCAAAGGAGAAGGCTCACAGGTTGCGAGCCCATCTTAGGGGGCCAAATTGCGGCAAGTCAATGCGGTGCGAACAAACGAACCTGGAACTCACTGCCCAAACCGGCCGCAGAAAGTGGCAGCCAGACTCGAGCGCATCCCCGTAACATCGGCGGAAACAGACTCCCCAAAGTCTCGGGGAACAAAAGCGGGTTCATCCGCTGAGCGAGATGCTGAGCGCGGACTGATGACCGCTCAATAAAACAGATACTTCCGCCATTTATCGTCACTGCGCCCCATCAGGCGCATGATGTGGCGGCTGGTGTGGAGGTTGAAGGCGCGGGGCTCGCGTAGGAGCTTCATGCCGGTGTCGGTCGGGAACTGGTTGCCCTTGCGCCGGTTGCAGGCGTGGCAGCAGGCGACTAAGTTCTCCCAGGTGGAGGCTCCGCCGCGGGAACGGGGAATTACGTGGTCGAGCGTCAACTCGCTCGACGGCAACACCTCGCCACAGTACTGGCAGGTGTTGCGATCGCGCAGCAGGATGTTCTTGCGGGAAAGCGTGCGCGCCTGATGCGGGATGCGGCGATACTCGAGCAGCCGGATCACCGAAGGCACACGCAGCGCGAGGCGCGCGGCATGCAGAAAGTGCCCATTCTCCTCTTCCGTCATGGCCACGCCCTTCAGAACCAGCACAATCGCCCGGCGCGCGGCGCAGACGTGGATGGGCTCATAGGAGGCGTTCAGCACGAGCACCGGCGCGTGCAGCACGTGGCCGTTGGTCTCCACGTGGGCGATGGGCGGAGGCGGCTGATGCGACCGGCTCGAGCTCGCGAACGAATTGTTCCAGTTGGCCGACATACAGCTTCGCGATTCCGGGCGGCGCGGTTGAATACCGCACCCCTTTCAAACTGTGCCTATCCAACGCTCAAACACTCTTCCCTGCGGTCGCAGCCAGCGCCCACCCCTCGATCCCATGGCCGCGGCGGCCGTCTAATCTTCGCGGGCTGATTCCACTTCGGCGGAACTGGCCCCGGCCTTTATGGCGCGCGCCCGGGTAGCGACCCAGACTGTCGAGCCGGGGGCGCTGAGCTACGGCCGTGACAAAAAGTGGTTCCAGGCGGTGGCAGGAGGCGCAGCCAGGCGCATCTGGATCGGCCAAAGCAGAATCGGTACAGAACCGGCACGCTCCGCAAATCGAGCCGAACCCGGGGGTCCTCGGTGGCACCGCTGCCAGGTATGGTTCACCCGGTGGCAGGTGCGAGATATGGACCGGTGAAACCTTCGAGAGAGGACAAGCGGCGGGGACAAGGCGGGCGAACAGGCTTTCAGCGGCGCTCGTCCGCCACCAGACAGAGGAGCTTTCCTTTTGGACAACTGCGGTCCCGGTACAGCGAATTGGGTTCCCAGTACTGCTGAAGGCGAACCTCCCTCATCCAGATGGTGCATGCGGGCCCCGATCCGGATGAATCGATTTCAGTATAGCGGCCCCACATGTCGGGCGCAATCGGCCTCAGACCCGGCCTCAGACTCGAAGGTAATGGGTCCATGCCACGACCGGCCGACATGGTCGCGCCAAAATCGCGTCGACGCCCTTATGCGCGCACTCGGCGGTTCGTGTTTTCAATATTCTAGCTGCATCCGAAGCGTGGAATCGCCCAAGGCCGGCGAGCCCTCATCAAATGCTCGCGGAGAAAAGCAAAAAGGGAATCGGAGAGACCTGCCCGACCAGAGGCTAGGCGGCGGCGCTGCTGGTGGCTCCAGGCCCCCGGTCACGGGGTGCCCGGTCTTGCGCGGCTTGGAACACAGGGTGATAGGTGCGACGGAAACACTGTCCACAGCGTACCGGGCGGAACAATACGAGCCGCAGAAGGTATTTCTCGAAGAGATTGCGGGAGCGGGAGCGGTAGCCCTCAAGGCCGCCACAGTGCTTACATCGAAACTGACCGGTTCGCATATTTGAGCCACAGCCAGCCGGCCAGAGAAGCTAGCTTGTATATTCTAACAAAACACGGCGCTTTGCAGAATGTTTTGTAACGCGCTGGCGGATCAGCCAGTCCATTCCTCCCGTCAGCCGGGCCACTTGTAAAGCAGGCTGCACGCGTGCTAACGTGCGCGGTCTTGCCGTGGAGGGCAGAACCCTCCCGACAGAGCGAGGATCCTAATTCATGAGCCCCGAGAGCACACCCAGCCCCGAAAGTCCCCAGAAGCATCGCCCCTACGTGCCCGAGCACCTGGAAATGAAGGAGTTCACACTCCGCGCCATGCTGCTCGGGCTGGGAATGACGATCGTCCTCGGGGCAGCGAACGCTTACCTCGGGTTGCGCGCCGGGATCACGATCGCCGCAACCTATCCGGCAGCGGTAATTGGAATGGCGGTGGTGCGCCTGTGGAAGGGAACCCTGCTCGAAGAAAACATCGCGCGAACCGCGGGCTCGATTGGCGAGGGCATCGCGGCGGGCGCAATTTTCACCATTCCCGCCTTTCTGATTGCCAAGGCGTGGCCTTCGTTCCGCCCCGCCGATGCATACTGGAAGTCGACGGCGTTAATCATGGTGGGCAGCGTCCTCGGAGTTCTGTTCATTTCTCTGGTGCGACGTGGGATGGTGGAAGATCCGGAGCTACCTTTTCCTGAGTCGGTCGCAGCTTCGGAGATTCACAAGGCGGGACAACGGGGCGCGGAGGCTGCGAAATACCTTTTCTGGAACATTGGAGTGGGCGGCCTGGTGTACATGCTGGGACGCTTCGGGTTGTTTGCTTCCGATCAAGACCTGCACTTTGGGATCGGCAGACTGGGCCACAGCCAGGTTCGTCTCGGCACCGCAGAAAGCACCAACATCCTGGCGGCGGGCGGGGCCAGCACGGTGGCGGCGCCGAGCGTGAGTCCGGCGTATCTGGGCGTCGGGTACATCATCGGAATCCGACTGGCGGCGCTGCAGTTCTCCGGCAGCGTGCTGGCCTGGGGGCTGATGGTTCCGCTGCTGATGTTTTTCCTCGGGCCGCAGGTTCGACATTACCTTCCCGCCGACACCCCCGACAATTGGGCCAACATGTCGATCGCGGTGTGGAGGTTCATTGTGCGTCCGATCGCCGTGGGCGGCATGCTCGTCGGAGCGGCTTACACGTTGTTCAAAATGCGCAAAAGCCTCACGGCGGGATTGGGCAGAGCCTTCGCCGATTTACGGCAGACTGCCGAGCAACAATCGAAGCTGGCGCGTACCGAGCGTTATATGAGTTCCAAGGCCGTCTTCAGCCTGATTGCGCTGATGTTCGTGCTCATGTGTTTCCTCTACATCCACATCTCCGGTCTGCTTTTGCCAGCCGTGCTGGCGGCGGTGGTGATGCTGGTTGTCGGTTTTTTCTTCGCCACGGTCTCGGGCAGCCTGGTCGGAATGATCGGCTCCTCGAACAACCCGGTGTCCGGATTGACGCTCTCGACCTTGCTCATCGCGGCGCTGCTGATGGTCTCGCTGGGTGTTTCTGGAACTTCGGGAGTGGCGGCGGTGTTGGGCGTGGCAGCGGTGGTTTGCGTTTCGGCCTCGGTGGCCGGCGAACTGCTGCAGGACTTCAAAGTGGGCTACATCCTGGGAGGCACGCCCCGCACCATTCAGATTGCGGAACTGATTGCGGTGGTGGTGGCCAGCCTGGTGATGTATTGGCCGCTGATGCTGTTGCATGAAGCCAATATCAAGGCCGGCGGCATCGGATTTGGTGATCGGCAACTGTCGGCGCCCCAGGCCGGGCTGATGGCTACCTTGGCCATGGGTATTGTCGGGGGCGATATGCCGTGGCCACTGGTGGTGGTGGGCATTTTGTTCGGTATCGCCATGATCATGATGCAGGTCCGCAGTCCGATGCTTGTGGCAGTCGGGATGTATCTGCCGTTTGAGACCACGTTTGCGATTTTCATTGGTGGAGCGATCCGCTCCTTGGGAGACTGGCTGGCGAAACGGCGCGGATTTAACGCGGCACAACTGGCGCGGGTGGACAATGCCGGCGTGCTCACTTCGTCGGGGCTGATCGCCGGAGAAGCGGTGCTCGGGCTGCTTTGGGCNNATGGGTGTTCTGGCGGCCTTGATGATCGGGTTGCCGATTTCTAGCGCGGGGGATCCAAACGAACCAGCGCCGCCCACGGCAATGATGTGACGTCTCGAGTGCGGTGGCCGGCGCCCGCGTCTTGCACGCCGAAGCTAGACCAGTTTGTCCCGAGATCTTCCGGGTCGGTTCATTACTCTTGGTGATTCTTGCTGGCTGCTGATTTTTTTCGATGTCCATCGCTCAGAACATCGCCGTAGTGCGCTCACGAATCGCCGCCGCCGCGCACCGTGCCGGGCGTAACCCTGAGGCCGTTGTCCTGATGGCGGTGAGCAAGACGGTCGCGCCAGCGGGTATCCGCGAGGCCTATGCCGCTGGGCTCCGGCTGTTCGGTGAAAGCCGCGTGCCAGACCTGGCGCGAAAGGCTGAGGCTCTCAGCGATTTGCCGGACACCGAATGGCACATGATTGGACATCTGCAGGCGAACAAAAGCAATAAAGCCGCGGAACTGTTTGCGGCGGTGGACTCGGTCGACTCGTTGCGGTTGGCACGGAGACTCAATGTCAGCGCCTCGCAGTTGGGGAAAAAAGTCGCTGTGTTGCTGGAGATCAATGTCGGCTGCGAAGCGGCCAAGAGCGGCCTGATCCGCGGGTCCCCGGAACTCGACGAGATTCTGCGCGCCGCGCCGGCTTTCGAAAACCTTGAAATCCGAGGGTTGATGACGGTTCCACCTTTTACCGACGATCGCGAGGGAGCGCGGCCCTATTTTCGCGAGCTGCGCGAGTTGCAGGGCGAGTTGCAGAGAAAGATCGCAGCCCTCGGGCTGGCGCGGGTGGAGATGAAGCAGCTTTCGATGGGAATGTCACACGACTTCGAAGTCGCGATCGAAGAGGGCGCGACGCAGATTCGTGTCGGCACAGCGCTATTCGGCGCACGAGNNCTCGAGGGCTAGGCCATTCCACTCGTCCCCAGGCAGGTACTCCCGGGCGCTCAAGCGAGGTCGGGGTCCGAGGAGTTTAAATCCGGCCGAGCTACTTCCTGCCGCTGTCCTTTTTTTGCTTGAACATCTTCTCCGCCAGTTTGCGGACCGTATCGGACACGTCTTTGTTGGCGGCAAGGTTCTTGAGATCGTTGGCCTGCAAATTCTTGATCAGGGTCAGGGAGACATCGAGCGGGGTACGGGGATTCGCCACCAAATTGCGCACGATCGTATAGCGTTTCATGAACCGACGCTTCATGGAGATGCCGCGCAGCAAAGTCTCCAGCACGTTTTTCTGGCTGGCGAACATTTCGACCTCGCCGTCGGTGACCTTGGGAGACTCCAGAACCGCCAGCGCCACTACCTTGGTGCCATCGCGAACCAGGATGGTGCGCTCCTCCTTGCTGCCCTTCATGGCCAACTGAATGCGCCCTTTNNCTGCGGCGGCCGCCTCCGCCGACGATTCTTCCGATTCGAGGATCTCGTCATAGACGCCGCCGATCGCGTGAAACGGCTTGTCTTGCTCTCCGGCGATTTCGGCGGCGTGTTCGGTCAGGTAAGCCAT
>PKYX01000057.1:0-5709 GCA_003132825.1 Acidobacteriaceae bacterium | reverse complement strand
ACCGTGTTTCAGTTCCAGTGTGGCCGTGCGCCCTCTCAGGCCGGCTACCGATCAAAGCCTTGGTGGGCCATTACCCCGCCAACTAGCTAATCAGCCGCGACCCCCTCCTTAAGCGAATTGCTCCTTTGATCTCCAGTTCTTCCGATCCAAAGATGTTATGCGGTATTAGCCCCGGTTTCCCGAGGTTATCCCCCACTCAAGGGTAGGTTAGTCACGTGTTANNTTTCTCGTTCGACTTGCATGTGTTAGGCACGCCGCCAGCGTTGATTCTGAGCCAGGATCAAACTCTCATTTGAAACCTGTTGTCTGCCGACGGGTAGTTGGCAGACTGCCACCATTTCCTCGAAAGAAATGGCGGTTCTATCTTGTGAGATCGCTCGGATTTCACCCGAGCCTTCCTCTCACGACTGGCACGTTCAACCTAGTTGTCAAAGAACCGAATCGCCTTCCGCCTGAGCGGCGCGCTTTCAGTCCAATGCGGAGACACACAAGTGCGACTCCGCCTGTCCTCGAAACCTGTACAAGCTATCTGCTTCCAGCGCTGACTGTCAACCCACTGCGGCAGTGGGATTTCCACCGCTTTTCCACATTGGAGACCAGTTCTCAGCCGTCGGCCCTCGGTTCTCGGAGGACCTTCGTGAGCGCGCAACGGAACGCTACTTCCGCACAAACGCCAGTGCCATCTCGGCACACGGCTTGTTCAACACGAGCGCAGGCGGAAGTCGATAACTTGGAAAAAGATCCTTTTTGGAGGTTCTTCGCGAAAAACGCTTAAACCCTTCGAGGAACTCTGTCCCCGAATGACAGCCCCGTGGCCGGAGCCAATTTGCAGGATTAACCTGTATTTGTTTAGATGCTGGACGAGCGACGAGAGTTTCGACAAATTCGCCCAGCTAGCCACTCACACTGCTCTCGGTGAATTCTTTATACCAGATGCATCCCGGAAAACGCAAGCGGAGTATTTCCCGAAGAGGCCTTTTGCGCGGTGCGATCATTTAGTCTTTTGATTCCCTGCGCGCTGGTCGCCAAGCCGGACGACAATTTCTCACCGCGGCAAACCAGCTCATGGAGCGACAGCCGTTCGCAGCGACAGCACTTCTAGATTCTCTCCTCGGATCGAGAGAACGGTCGGCCTGGGCGGGCATGAAGCAATCGCTGGGAAGATGGGTTAGACTGCCACCGCCCTGCAGGATCGCGTTCCGCCTGGATCGAGTCGCGAGCTGGCGCCGCCGGCAGGCAATTGAAGCACCTCGAGGAGCACGCCATGGCTGAGAAGTCTCCGCAGGATCTGGGTCATCACGCCCGCTTCGATCCTCCGTTTCATTTTTTCGTTCTTCCGGTTTTTATCGCCTCCTGGGTGACGAGCGTGGTCGTACTGGTGCGACATCCAGGCTTTTACTCGGCCTGGGGAGTGGTGTTCGCGATGGCTGCCCTGGTGGCCGTGACCAAGATTCGGACCAATGCGCTCAAGGTCCAGGACCGCATCATTCGGCTGGAGGAGAGATTGCGATTGACCGCGCTGCTGGCGGAATCCGAACGTTCCCAGATCGCCAAGCTCAGCGAGGACCAGCTGATCGGAATGCGGTTTGCCTCGGACGAAGAACTTGCTGGCCTCGTACAGCGGGCGGTGAGCGAAAATCTTTCCCGCAGAGACATCAAGAAAGCGGTGCGCAGTTGGCGGCCTGATTACTGGCGGGTTTGAACCGTCGCAAGCCTGGCGCTGTGCTACCTTGACTCGATGATCGTCGGGACCGGCATCGACATTGCGGAAGTGGCCCGCATCGCGGAGAGCATTCAGCGCTTCGGCGACCGCTTCTTGCGCCGGGTCTTTACCGAAGGCGAGATCCGTTATTGCGACTCGAAGGCCAATCGGGCGGAGCGCTATGCGGCGCGCTTCGCGGCCAAGGAAGCCGCCATGAAAGCCCTGGGCACGGGTTGGAGTCACGGGGTGCGCTGGCGCGACCTCGAAGTGAGCCGCCAGCCGGGAGGACGGCCCACCCTCACCTTCCATGGCAAGGCGGCGGAATTCGCCGCGAGGTTGGGCACAAAGCACGTGGCGCTGTCACTGTCCCACACCTCGGAGCAAGCCATCGCGCAAGTGATTCTGGAAAATTGAAATCGGGGAAATGCGCGAGCCGGAGATCCTTACTCTGCGAGCCCGAAACCGGTCTCTGGTAGACTGTCGCATTCTTGAACCAGACGCCAAATGCCCGCCATGAGTGAAACCCTCGCCGCGGTTCGAGCGGCCGCCTCGGAGAAGGCTCGAAACCGCGTGCTGCTGGCGGGAATCGGGTTCAGCAGCTTCTCGGCCCTGTTGCTCGAACTGGCGCTGACCCGGCTGTTTTCCGTTGTGCTTTTTTACCACTTCGCCTTCCTGGCCATCTCGATTGCGCTGCTCGGTCTGGGCGCGGGAGGAGTGTTCGCCTATCTGGGCAAGCGGCGGCTGATGCGCTTTGAAACCCGGCAGCTCATGGCCCGGCTCTCGGCCGCCAATGCCCTGATTGTGCCTTGTGTCCTTGAAGTCGTGCTGCGCATCCCGGTTTCTCTCGAGCTGTCGCGGCAAAACTTTCTTCGTCTGACTGCGATGTATCTGGTCTCCGCCATTCCTTTCTTCGTCACCGGCCTGGAATTCTCGATTGTGTTCGCGCGCGAGTCAGCCCACATTCCGCGCCTCTACGGGGCGGATCTCACCGGGGGTGCGCTGGCCTGCCTGGGCATTGTCCCGCTGCTCAATTTTCTGGGAGGACCGAACACCATTCTGTTCGCCGGCGCGATGGCCGCCGCAGCCGGCGCGGTCTGGGCGACGACGAGCGGCATGCGGAAGCTGACTTATCTGCTGGCCGGGGCTCTGCTGCTCGTGATCGGGGTCAACCATGCGGGGCGCATGATCGACGTCATCTACGCCAAGGGCGTGTTGCGCGATTCCTCCTGGGTCGAGTTCGCGCGCTGGAATGCAATCTCGCGGGTCGAGGTCGACGACCAGGGAAATGCCAAAGCTATCGTGATCGACGCCGACGCCTCCACCTACATCATGAATGCCGATCCCAGGCAGTGGCAGGGTACGGTGTGGCAGAAAAATCTGATGGCTGCTCCTCCGGCGCTGGCCAATGTGCTGCGCCCCCGTGGCAGGTTCGCCATCATCGGCCCGGGCGGAGGTGTGGACGTGTTGCGCGCCGTGGCCAATGGCAGCCCCGATGTCACCGGGATCGAAATCAATCCCATCATCGCCAACACCATCATGCGCGGCCGCTACGCCGATTACGCCTATCACCTGTACGAACGGCCCGGCGTGCATATTCAGGTCACTGATGGACGCTCCTTCATCCGCAATGCCGGCCAGCAATATGACGTGGTGCAGATGACGCTGGTCGATACCTGGGCCTCGACCGCGGCCGGTGCCTTTGCCTTGAGCGAAAACAGCCTCTACACGGTCGAGGCGTTTCAGGAATATTTCGAACACCTCAAGCCGGACGGGATGATCGCCATCACCCGCTGGGAATTCCAGCAGCCGCGCGAAGCCTTGCGGGTGGTTTCGGTGGCTATCGACGCGCTTCACCGTCTGGGGGTGCAGAATCCCGCCAGGAATTTCATGGTGGTTTCCGAAGGCGATCTCGATGAAGACGGGATCCCGGTGGTCGTGCTGGCGAAGAAAAGCGCCTTCACTCCGGAAGAGGAAGCAGCGGTTCGGGCGCATCTCGAGAACCGCGACCTGGCTGCGCTTTATCTGCCCTCCGATCCCGGCGACAATGCCTTCTCCGCCTTGATTGCGAGCAACGATCCCTACGCCTTCGCTCGACAATATGCCTACAACGTCGCCCCGGTGAACGACAACGCCCCCTTCTTTTTCTTCACCGTGAAGTTGGGCCAGCTTTTTCATCAGGCCGGGTTGCAGCAGGGAATTGACTGGAAGGTCAATCTCGGCGTCGCCGTGCTTGGAATGGTGCTACTGATTTCTCTGCTAGCGGTGCTGGCGTTTCTCATCGTCCCACTGGCCGTGCGCGGCGGCGGCGGCCGCCAACATACCATGCGTTTGCTGTATTTCATTGCCGTCGGTCTGGGCTACATTCTGGTGGAGATTGCGTTTATCCAGCGCTTTGTGCTTTTTCTGGGGCACCCAACCTATGCGCTGACGGTGGTGATCTTTTTGCTGATGCTGTCGAGCGGGGCCGGAAGCCTGTTTTCGCGCCGCTGGCTTCCCCGCACCGAAATGGCCTGGATGCCGCTTGTACTGGTGATTGTGGCGTTGATTGCCGAGGTATTTCTTCTGCCCCGCGGGCTGGCGGCGTGGGTGGGGTTAGCGTTCGGTTTTCGGCTGGTGGTGAGCGGCCTGTTGCTGATACCCCTCGGTTTCGTAATGGGGATGCCGTTCCCAACGGGCTTGCGGGCGCTGGGTGCCCGCTCTGGCCTTGATGTCCCCAGCGGGGCGACCAGCGCGGACAATGCCGTGGAGTGGGCCTGGGCGATGAATGCCGCCGCCAGCGTGCTCGGTTCCGTGCTGGCCATTGTGATCGCGATCCAATTTGGCTTGAACGTGACCCTGGCCTGCGGAGTTGCGGCCTACCTGCTCGCCCTGTTGCTGCTGCCGACCCTCCACTTACAACACGCGTAAGAGTGGGCTCCGGTTTTGTTATGATGCAGCGAAGGGACAGCAGGGCGTGGAGCTGTTCCGTGCCGCCGAGAACGGCGGAGATCGCGTTCTGAGGAAATCATTTGCCGAGTCAGAAGCAGCTCAAATGGTCTCAACTTCGCGTCGGCGTGACGGTGATTGTCGCCAGCCTGGTGTTGGCGCTGCTGTTGTTCCTGATGTCCGGCGGGATCGGCGGCATCTTCGCGCGTCGAATCACTCTGAAGTCATACTTCGACAACGCGGAAGGACTGCGGCCGGGCGCGCCGGTGCGGCTCAGTGGCGTGGATATTGGCAATGTTGTGAAAATTATTATTGTCCCCGACAAAGACAAACAGGTCACTCCCGTCGAAATAATCATGAAGGTGAGTACGAGATACGACTTCAACCTCCGCCGCGATACCCTCGCTTCTCTCGAGACTGCCGGCGTGTTGGGCGAAACCTTTATGGATATGGACAGCTCGCAGGCCATCGGTCCGCTGGTTCTGGATGGCGACACGCTCGCCACACAGGTCCATCCTGACTTTAACGAAGTGGTGCGCTCCAGCCAGAGCACGCTGCAGAACATGGACGCGCTGCTCAAGCGCGCCGACCGCATCCTCGCCTTCGCGGAAAGTGGCAAAGGTTCAATCGGCAAGTTGATTTACGATCCTACCCTCTATAACCGTTTCTCGGAGACGGTCGCGGATTTCCAGGGAATTGTCGATCAGATCGCCAAAGGAAAAGGCAGCCTGGGCCAGCTAGTCAATAGCAACGACGCCTACAACAAGTTCGTCGCAACGCTCGACAAGATGAATGGAGTGATCGACGACCTGCAAGCGGGCAAAGGGACCGCGGGGAAATTCCTGAAGGATCCGTCTCTCTACAACAATGCCAACGACACGATCGCGAACTTCAAGAAGGTGAGCGAAGACCTGAATGCAGGCAAGGGAACTGCTGGAAGATTGCTCAACGACGAGGAACTGGCAAAGAAGATCGACACCACTATGACCAAGCTGGCGGCTCTGACCAGCGACCTCGATGCCGGCAAGGGCACGGTGGGAAAACTGCTCAAGGACGACACTCTCTACAACAATGCCAACCAC
>PKYX01000007.1:325-6890 GCA_003132825.1 Acidobacteriaceae bacterium | reverse complement strand
GGTGGATGAAGTTGAGAAATCCGTTCAGGCCAAAAAGCGTAAACATCAGTCCCAGCAGATAGCGCGCAATGACAGAAACAATCTTCATGTGTCGGCTCCCTTAGATCGCCTTCGCGTGCGTTTGCACGGCCTGAAGGTGGGGCGCTAGAAACGCCTCGCGGTCCTGCCCGTGGTTGAGTGCCGCAGTTCCGCCTGTCGTGAGGAAAGTCGCATCTGTCACGCCGAGGAAGCCAAAGACCGACCGCAGATACGGCTCGACAAAGTTGAAAGAGGCCGTCTGTGTCTGCGCATCATAGATTCCGCCGGTCGCGATGATGAACGTAGCCTTTTTGCCCGTGAGCAGTCCTTTCGGCGTTCCATCCGCATANNCCGGTGATCAGGCCCTTCGGCCCTTTCTCACTGTAGGAAAAGGTCCTGCCCACGCGCGCTATCTGGTCGATCCAGAGCTTCAGCACCGAGGGCACACCGAAGTTATGCATCGGCACGCCGAACACGTACTCATCCGCCTGCTCTAGTTCGGCGAGCAGCGTGTCCGAAAGCGCCAGCAGTTCCTTCTGTTGTGGAGTGCGCGCCTCCTCCGGCCTGTAGGCAGCACCCACCCATTCGGCGGCGACAGGCGGGATCGGGGTTGCGTTAAGGTCGCGGTCGACGACCGTTCCATTCGGATGAGAAGACTTCCATTGAGTAACGAACGCCTCGGTAAGCTGGCGCGAGACTGATCGTCCATACAGCGGGCTCGAGTCGATGTGAAGAAGAGCGGGCATGATGAGAAAACCTCATATACGACAATTGATGCTTAATAGACATTTGTCGATTCAAATAAATCGACAAATGTCGCTTACACATCTATTGCTGCAGAAGGGAGTATGCTTAAAGACGATGGCAGACGCATTCCAACCTGGTGGCCCAGCGGAAAACACGGACCCCCGCGTCCTCCGCAGCCGTCAGATGCTGATGGAGTCGTTACTGAGGTTATTGACCCGCAAGGAGTTCGCGGACATCTCCATCCAAGAGATTACTGATGAAGCGACCCTGAACCGCGCCACCTTTTACCTCCATTACCCAGACAAAAACGCCCTGTTGCAGGCCATGACGGCCGCCCGCTTCCGCGATCTGATCGCGCGCCGCGGCCTTTCCTTCACAAACTGCGATGGGGCGCTACGCGCCATTGCGCTAGGCGTCTGCGATTATCTCGCCGAGACTGCGGGCTGCCCCGGCCAGTTGGCTAAGATGCCCCTTGAAGGCTCCATCATCCCGGTCGTGGAGGGTATGTTTCAGGAAGGCGCCGCGAAGCACGCGCTGGTACCTGGAACCGATCCCAAACTGCTTGCAACCACGGCGGCCTGGGCCATCTTCGGCTCCGCGCGACGGTGGTACCAGACTCCCGATCGCATTCCCGCTGAGGAAATGGCTGCCAAGATTGAAGCGATGGTGAAACCGATCTTCCTTACCGCTTCCGTGTAGGTTCGTGTGTGTATTTAACGAAACCTCTATGAAAACAACTTCCTAAGTGCGTCCGCACAATAAATAAGTGACCGCAAGTCGGCAAGTGTTTACAAATGCGAATGCGAACCTGCGATTTCGATTGGGCCGTGTGCTCATCCATCTCCGCTACCGTTTCATCCTCCTTAGGTCTGCAAAGTCGATACTATTTGTTAAACATCACAAGACACCGTCGCCGAGTTCGCAGAATTCGGTCGCATCTGCATGTTTCCTGCAATAATCGGTAATCCTTCGGTCGGGATGATGAATGATAAAGGACGTTATCGCCAACTTGTTTCTGGATATAGAAAGCGGCTCCATCAATCCGCTTTCGGCGTTTCGATTTCGCGGAATTTCAGGCCAGAAGCCAAGGAAACTCCCATCTAAGCGTTTCTGACGCTAACGTCCTTTATCATTCCCAATTTTGGCTAGCAAGCGGCAAAAGGCATCGCAACTTCCGGTTGTGCCTGTGCGCACCACCCTCAATGAGTGCATTGGCCTGTTGGCAACAGTTGATGTTTCGGGTCATGGCATTTCGCTGAAGCCTACCCGGCTTCGCATTACATATTCCGGGTTGCTGGGTGACTGGTCCTTTGCACTCGGTTAAGAGTGCGGTTGCGGGCTAAGGGAGCTCTTCTTGGGCGAAATAGCCCTCAAGACACCGGGCTCCTGGGAAAGCCTCCGGAAGGACCCATTCTGGAACATAACGGAGGTTCTGCAATTAGGCCAACTTCCGTATCGACTTCGGATGTAAAGAGAAACTTCACGGCTTATGTTATGACGATGTCATGGACGCAGCTTCTGCTCCAAATCCGGCACATAGAGAGGCTGTGCGTCGGCTTCCAATCGATGCGCCGCAGCAAGCGCCAATTCATAGGCGGCTCGTGCACCGTTTTTGTCGCCTAATGCCGACTGGGCGTCTCCCAGGGCCATCTGCGCCAGCAAATTCCCCGGCTGCAAAGCGACAGCCTTCTCTGCCGCAACCAAAGCCTCTTCGGGCCTATTCTCCCTCAGCAGAATATTCGACTTTTGGACTGCTCCCAACGCCGCCGCTTCCGGCACATGGAAGTCGCCGCGGTACACAAACACGCTGTGATCGATCTGCTCCGCCATCGGCATCCATCGAAATCGCTCAAAGACGTTCAACTGGTCGCTGGGCCAGTCACAGGCTTCAAGATCGTCTGCGCTTAGCAGGAGGTTGCCATGGATGGTTTCTGGCACTTCGGTGGGCAATATCTCCCATTCGGTATGGGCTGTGGGCAGCGGATGGCAGGGAATGCCGTAGGCTTGCGGACGAAGATCCGGATAAGCGGAATAGGCCAACCAGCACTCTTCGCCAGGATGGGCGTCTACCCATTGCTTGATGTGCGGCAGTTGCTGCGCCCAATCCACGCTGGAGTCGCTCAGGTATTTATGCGTGTTCGCCGTCCCACCCCAGGCTTCGTTGCCGTACGCCATCTCTGCCGGGAATATCGCCATCGCAGAGATGACGTGGAAGGCGACCAATCCTCCGCCGATCCAAAGCCAGCGGCGGCTATGCTGCGCGAGCGCTGTCACTCCCGCTGCTGCCAGCAACGCGGCCAGCGGATACAAGAACAGAACATGGCGAGTGCCGATGTTCATACCGCTCAGGATCGCTACACCCAGATAGATAGCGCCTGGCACAACCAGGTACGCCAATTCTCTTCCGTGTCTGAGCTGTCTGCCGATCAGCGCAATACCGGCCAGAACCTCCAAACCGATCAAGCCCAGAGTGGTCTTGATGGACAACGCCACTGGAAAGTACCACCAAACGCCATGGGCATAATCGTGCCCCAGCAGGAAGATGGGATACTGCTGCGCTGCGTAGTGGATGTCAGTCATGCCCATCAGGTAAGACTCTGGCAATAAGCGCCAGTTGGCGACATGCCCGATCACCCAACCGTTCATTCCCGTGAGAGGAGCAGCGTATTCGCTCAGCGTCGGGTTCATAAGCAGCCCTGCCGGTCTGGCCGCATAGCGAAACCCATAGAAAGCCCAGAGCACCACGACCGCGAGGACCACGATGGCCGCAAATCCGCCAGACAGTATCCCGGCCATCCGCTTGTGCCGCCTCCGCTCGGCACAGGCGATCTCTACCAGAGTCAATCCCAGCAGCATCGGCGCCAGCAAAATCCCGCTGTGCTTGGCTGACAGCGTGAGTCCCGCTGCCAGGCCAGTCAGCAACAAACGAATCACAGATGGCTGTCTTGCGTAACGGTAGAAGCAATAGATTGTGGCCAGAAAGAAGCAAGCGACTCCCATATCGGTCGTGACCAGATCACTGTTGGCCATTACATTGGGCTCAAAGACCACCAAGAGCAAAGCCAGCAAACCAGCGGACTCGCCAAAGAGCTTGCTCCCCATCAGAAATACCATCACTGAGAGGCCCACGGCAAAGACACCTGCCGCCAGGCGCATGCGGAAGAGCAGGCGATGCCTTGGACCATCGTTACGCTCCATAAAATCACGGCCGTCCCGGTACGCCTCTGACTTGAACCATCGCTGTTGCAGCGGAGGCAACCAAAGGTTCTCCTGCAGCAGAGGCAGTGTCGCCACCAGCTTCACCAGCGGCGGATGCTCGGGATTCAGACCGTAGTCGCCGCTATGCCACATCATGTAGCCTGCGAAAATGTGATCGCCCTCATCGAAGGTGAGCGACTCGCCATGAACGATGATCGCAACCAGGATCATTTGCAAGATGATCAATCCGCCTGCAAAAGACCGGACGGGCATTTTCAATCTATTCATCGACCCTCCGCCTCCACAGATTTGCGGGCGTAATTCAGTAGCTGCTGAAAACCATATGCGCAATTATTAGCGCCTCCATTATAGGGGGGGTCCACGAAGGACCTTTTTTCAGACGGACTCCTCAGCACTTGGCCGTGTAACGTGCCAGCCGTCGATATGCCCTTGGCTTGATTGTTGCGCACGATTGAGAAACAAAAAACGGGCTTCACTTTACCGATACTCATTCTGGACGAATGATAAATCGCCAATGCACTCAGCGACAAATGAGATCATTGCAAGTCGCGATCGGTCGGCTATGCGGACTAACGACCCCAACCACCTTGCAAGCTTGCCAGGTCAAATAGCGAATGATAAAGGACGTTCCGATCAACAACCCCATGTCTTCTTTGAAAGGGCGATGGAATGCCGTGCCGACACGGCTCATTCCCGCAGAACTGTCGCGATCGGGCGATCTTGGCGATAGCGTCCTTTATCATGCATTATTCCGACTAAGAACCAACCCGCCCATAAAGCTGGCAATCTCTTTGGCTAGCTCGTGAGGCTCATCAATCGGGATCAAGTGGCCGCTCCCCTTGATGATCTTGAACTCGGCGTTCGGAAGGTAAGCCAGGACTTCGGTCTTGTGTCGTTCGATTGAATCGACCTGATCGAGCTCGCCCGCGAGCAGCACCGTTGGAACGTTGATATTCGCGACCTCGGCCGAGATGTCCTCAAGTATTGACTCCATCGGGTATGCCATCGTCGCCTCGTGAGAGCCAGACATGCTGTCTTCGACAATCTGCTCTAGAATCTCTGGCGAATGGGGACGAGCAGTCAGACGGCCACTGCCAATGGTCTTAAGAACGTTCTCACGATTGTCGTACGCATGAAGCTGTCCTTGACGCATCTCTTCAGGATTGCGCCGAGGCGTTGGCTGAGCAGGAGCCACTAGAATGAGGCCTGAAAGCCCCTCCGGCCTCCGCGATGCGGCGAGCTGGGCGACCTTGCCTCCCATCGAATGTCCAACCAGGACATATTGTTTGATTCCCAGCGCTTTGACCAGTGAGAGAGCTTCGTCCGCAAGGTCTGCCAGTTTGTAGCCAGCCAAGGTCTTGTCGGACGTCCCCCAGCCACGCGCGTCATAGGCCACTGTCTTGAACTGTCCCTCAAGTTCGGCGGTAACCTTGCGCCAGGTGCGTGAAGTTCCACCCCAGTAATGGAGAAATACGAGAGCCGGCTCCGCAGTCCCGTGCACCTCCGCATGGATGGAAAGTCCTTGAATTTGGTAGTTCGTGTTGTCTCCTTCTTTAGCCGCGCTGATACGTGTGCGCAATTCGATGATCGGGAGGTCGTCTATTCGGAAAATGGTGCATTCGCGACGACATCGGCAAAGTTGGGGGATGTGTACCCCTCGACATATCGAACGCCGAAATCCCGAACGATGTTGTCAAAGGTGGTCGCCGGCTTCCGCCGAACGATGTTGCAAAGGCAATCTTTGAATCCGTTTTTTAGTGCCAGGCGCGGAAATTCGGCCAGGATCGCGCCTTGTTTGTCCTGCGGAATTCGATCAAGGCCTACCCCCAGAACATCCACCGTTATTCCCGAATGGGTCATAGCGACTTCGGGCTCTTTGTGAAGAGCGATGGATCGTGTGGTATGAAGCGCGATGGCATCCCAAACAACTTGCATCTGCTGCGTCGAGATGCCTCGCCCCTTCAGAAACGAGCGCGCCGCATTGGCGCCATCCACCTCGAAACGATTTTCCGCCGTATAGCGGTCAGTCAAGCCCAGATCATGCAGAATCGTGGCTACTGCCAACAACTCGGCATCCGGAGCACGTTCAGCGCTTTCTGAAAGCAATACGCCGAATAGCCAGGAGCGCATCGCATGGTTGAAGAGAAATGGCTCTGACGCGCTCCGTGACAAGTCAATCGCATCGCGAACCAGAACTGTGTCGGGTACTTTGATTCCTGCTAAAACCATTCCCTACCTCTCTCGCTTTCATATAGTCCGGCGGCCGCGTCGCTCACTCACACGCCGCTCGCCTTGATACTGTTGAGGACGGTGTTGTCCCAGTAAGCGTCGAGCCGTGTGATTTTGGAGTCCGTGTCGAAACGCAGAATGTAGCAGTGAGGGANNTCCGCCGTTCAGTTCGTGCACAGATCAGTTATCAGTACCCAACCGTGAATCGTTGGCGAGAGTGCTTCGGCTGTTCCAACTCATCCACGAGTGCGATCGCAAAGTCTTCGGTGGATATGCGGCTTTGGCCGTCAGCAGCAACCAAAAGTTCGTCTTTACCGAGTCGGAATTTGCCGGTGCGTTCGCCGGGAGCAAA
>PKYX01000007.1:0-278 GCA_003132825.1 Acidobacteriaceae bacterium | reverse complement strand
CCTTGGTTGCGGCGATGATCTTCGAGGCATTCGTACTGAGGAACTTCACGCTGTGTATCACGACATCGTGCCCAGCAAGCACCGCGGCAAGTGCGTTCTCGTTTTGCACGTCCCCTGAAACCGGGCTCACGGAGGCTTGTCCTTGAAGTTTTTCGGGATGACGAGCGATCGCTGTTACGTGGTGACCACGACGCGTGAGTTCTGAAATGAGGCGAGTGCCAACATTTCCGGTTGCTCCTACTAGTGCGATTTTCATTGAGCTCTCCTTCTGCAGCTGC
>PKYX01000030.1:11117-12662 GCA_003132825.1 Acidobacteriaceae bacterium | reverse complement strand
GATGCCTAGATAGGGGCGGCAGGAAGCAGAGTAGACCTCGGCCGGGCATTTCATGGCGAGGGCTTCATGGGGCCTTTCGTGATTGAATTCCTCCAGGAAGGCGTCGAACTTGGCTTGCTGCTGCAGGAAGTTGACGCCGGCCGGGCGGGTGGCTTCTTTTTTCAAGGTGAGATGCATGCGTTCATGACGGCCGTTCTGCTGAGGATGGCCGGGACGGATCCGCTCAATCGAGATTCCTAACCGCAGCCACCATACCGAGAGCTTAGAGAGCTGAAACAGGCCATGAGGAGAAGCGAAGGGAACACCGTTGTCGGTGCGGATGGCGCGGGGCAGGCCGCGTTCATGGAACAGGCGCTCAAAGGGCGGAAACGCGAGTTCTTCCCGATTGGATTCCAGCGCTTCACACAGTAGCAGGTAGCGGGAGGAGTAGTCGGTGACCGTTAGCGGATAACAATAACGTTTATCGCTAAGCTGAAACTCGCCCTTGTAATCGGTGCACCAGAGATCGTTGGGAAGCAGGCCATCGGACAAGGGCGTTCCTTCGGCTCGACTGCGGCGCCGACCCATGGGCTTGACCAGGCCATGGCGATCCAGCACGGCGTGAATGGTAGAGGCGGCGGGAGTCTTGATGGCATGCGGCAGGCGCCGCAGGAGGCGCTCCCGGATCTTACGTGCCCCCCAGTGAGGTTTCTCCCGCCTGGCGCTCACGATGGCCGCTTCCAGCTGCGCGGGTAACTGGTTGGCGTAGCGGAAGGGCCGGCGAACTCGGTCACTTAGCCCTTCCAGTCCGCATTGCTCATAACGCTCAAAGATCTTGTAGCCGGTCTTGCGCGAGATACCGAACTCCCGGCACAGCGAAGCCATTGTCTCGCCGTCCTTGAGCCGGATCACAAACCGCATTCGTTCGTCCATCACAGAACTCTCCTTCCATGGCATCTCCTCTCCGCCCCCTTCGGGCCGAAAAGTGTAACCCATGTCTCCGGAACGTTCTGTTACCTATGTCTCGGAACGGACACACCGCCGAAGCTTGAATCTGGCTGATACTCAGTGTCTTTCCAGCCAGGATGACGTCGAAAGCGAGCTTGGCTGCTTCGTGATCGAGGCCCATGAGGGGGCGGACAAGAAACCCTAGCTGGATCGCGGCTTATCCTCGGTAATCCAGAGAGATGTTTGTGTGGTCGGTGCGGCGACGGATTACTTCGTTCAATCCGTTTCGGACAACGCCATGGGGTTTCAGTAGACCGCCTTTCCCACTTTCCCGGTTTCGCCCACCAGCTCATGAACTGCTTTGGNNTCGAATGTCTGCTCGACAGCTTCTAAGAACCGTGGATGCTCAAAATCTCCTGGAATCCCTAGCGAAATGGAGAGGTCATTCGGACCGATAACAGCCACGTCGATGCCAGGGACGCGCGCAGTCTGCTCGAGCTGAGCCAACGCCTCAGCTGACTCCACTTGCACGATGACCAAGGTGTGTTCGTTGACCCAGCTAACGACGTCTGACACCGAGACGGCTTCATAGTCAGTCATCACACCGCGCGCACCGAA
>PKYX01000030.1:0-11040 GCA_003132825.1 Acidobacteriaceae bacterium | reverse complement strand
CATCAAGAAATCCATTCCTGCCGCTGCCAGGATGTAAGCGACCTCAGGATTACGCATCTCGGAGATCATCGTCCCCACAACCCGCTTGCCTGCCTTGAGGGCTTGTTTGACTCGATTGGGTTTCACCGCTTACTTCTCCTTCTGCCCCAGCCGACATTGCGGCAGGTTCATTACCTCTCGATTTACGAGGTTGCGAGGAAATTCTGCTCGCAAGATTTCAGCGACCTGTTCCGATATTTGGCGCCGCAAGTCGGCATAAGCCTCAACACTGCACGAAGCGTAGTGGCTGGTGAAAACGACATTTTCAAATCTGAACAATCCATTCGAGGCGGCGGGTGGTTCTTGCTCGAGCACGTCCAGGCCAGCTCCGGCCAGATGACCAGAGTCGAGGGCCATTTGCAGCGCCGCCTCGTCAACGATTTGACCGCGCGCCACATTAATGAGCATCGATTGTGACTTCATCAGCGCCAGTGTGCGCGCGTTGATCAAATGCCTCGTTTCCGAGGTTAGCGGTACATGCAGTGAAACAACGTCCGCCTGCCGCAACAATTCCTCAAGACTTACCAAGGGCACTCCGATTGCGGCAGCCACACCTGGCAGGAGGTACGGATCAAAACCAATTACGTTCATGCCCAGCGCCCGCGCCTTCTGTGCGACCATTCGCCCGATCTTGCCCATCCCAATCACACCCAGCGTTCGGCCGCGGAGCCGGTAAATGGGCAGAATCTGCGTGGGGACCAGGCCCTGCCATTGGCCCCTGCGAACTCTGCGGTCAATAGGTGTGATCTTGCGAGCCACGGCGAAAATCAGGGCGAACGTATGTTCCGCTACCTCGTCCGTGCAGAAATCTGGGACGTTAGCCACTACGATGCCCAGGTCCGTAGCCGCCGCCACATCTACCGCGTCCACGCCTATTCCGCCCCGTACCAAGCCTTTTAGCCGTGGCAATACCGACAGAAATTCGCGTGTCATTGTCGCGCTACCGACGACGAGAACCTCAGCGAATCGTGCCATCTCGGTTCGCTCCTCTGGGCTCGAGGCGGNNCGCTTGCATACTGCAGCGTTCCACCCGCCCGACGAATGATTCCTTCATCGAGACCATACGACGGACCTTCTGTACTTTCGGTGAAGACTACCAACTGGTCAGTCAATATTGGAGCTCCTTGAGGCTGGGTTATGGGACGAATTGGGATGGAAAAACAAGTGTCCTCACGTTTGACCCTCACCCTGCATATATCACATCTCTAGCTGCTAGCCCGCCTCCTAATCGCACTTTGCTACGTGGTTCTGTTTTCGGGGGCTAGGTCAGAGTCAAGGTCTTGAGGGGTGCATTTCGAGACTCAAGGTCCCACTTTACATCTCGGATAAGGGCCTCACCTGGCGATGGTAGTTGGCCATTCGTACGTGTCTCGCCAGCAGAACTGAGCAATACTGACCAGGCTGCGCCGCTAGGCGCCCGGTGTAATAACCTCTAGGCCTGTAAGAGCAGGGCAAAGAGAACGTCGCGGGCACACATTGGCTAACTGAAGGCAAGGGAAACCTTAGGACGGCCGAGCCTGCGGCAGTGCCAAGGTAACCCGACGGACCCAAGTCCGATGGGCGGCGCCGGAACATTCCGAATAGACCGAAACTCAAGGAGGTTGGCCCCTTTCGCCGGGGGGAGTCTCTATGTCGAAGATATTGATTGTGGATGACGATAAAGCAATGCGCGGCCTGCTGCGCGCGCGGTTGGAAGGTTCGTATGAGGTTTTTGACACCGGAGATCCTAATCAAGCGATGGGATTGGCGATGGAGCACAAGCCGGACGCCGTTCTTCTCGACCTGATGATGCCTCAGCTCTCCGGTTTTGATCTCTGCCAAAGCCTGCATTCGCTCAGTTACACGTCGCGCATCAGGATCTTCATCATCACCGGCAAAGGAGGTGTGGCAACCCAGGAATATTGCAAGAATCTCGGTGCTACGGGCTTCTTCCCGAAACCGGTAGATTTCGACTTGCTCAAGCGCCGGTTGGCTCAAGAACTCGGAACTCAGCGGCCCGAGCGCCGCAGCCAGACGCGGGTGCGCATGAGGGTCAGGTTGAAATTGCGCGGCATCGACGCAGTGGGTAAGGCCTTCGAAGAAATCACGGCCACGGAGAACGTCAGCGCGGGAGGATTTCGTTGCAGTTGCGCCGCCTCGCTCGCCACCGGCGCCGCCATTGAGGTTTTTCTGGTCGGCGAAGGAGAGTGGTACGTGGGCCGCGCACGCGTAGTGCGCAGGGAAACGGAGCTGACCGTGCAGCGCTACAGCTTCCATCTGGAAGAAAAAAAGGGTGAGTGGGTCGTGCGGGCCTAGCTTGGAAAAACTAGCGATCGATCGAAGAGGCTACAGCGGATCAGGATCTTAGTTNNGCTACAGCGGACCGGGATCGTAGTTCCCGACGTGCACCGCGGTATCCCAAGTGAGGACCAGCAGACTTATCCTCGCGCCCTGCTTGGTTCTACCAGATACCGGTCCATCCATTCCAAAACCAGCTTGCGCATCTCCGGCAACTCCACGTGTGCGCAATCATACAACTCGATGCGGCAATCTCGCTCCTTGCCGTGCTGGCGGTAAAGCGGCATCAGGGAATCGCGAATCTTCTCCACGCCTGCCGGCGGAGTCAAAGGATCTTGGCGACCGTTGACGCTCAGGTGAGGCCGGGGCACGCTCAGCTCATTGATCTGCGCCGTCTGGAAGTGCTTGAGCAGCGACGGCACGTAATAGAAGATGCCGTGTTCCTTGAGGGCCTGGGTTCTGATCAACTCGTCGAAATCGGTGAGACAGCAGAGGTCCATGCAAACCCGGACGCGGCGATCGAGCGCCGCCAGCCACCACGCCTTGGTCGAGCCCATGGACATACCCAATACGCCCAGGCGTTGCGGATCGATCTCGGCGCGGCTAGCCAGGTAATCTAGTGCGCGGAACTCATCAAACATCATCTTGCCGAACAGCACCTGGCCTTTCCAGAGCATCAGCTTGAAAGCATCCTCTTCGCCAGTCTTACCGTTGGCTTCGCGCTGGCGCTCGCCAAAGCACCAACTATCGATGGCCAGCGTGACCAGGCCTTTCTCGGCGCAGACCGGAGCGTAGGCAGGCTGCACCGCGACACCTTTGAGCAGTTGTTCTTTGCCGAGCTCATACATCCCGGCGTGCCAGTGAATATAGAGCAGCCCGGGAGCCGGCGTCTGGTGCTTGTCCGGGACCAGAAGCAGCGCTGGAACAGGCTCCTCGCCGTTCAGATCGAGGAGCAGACGTTCCAGGGTGTATCCGTCATGCTTCTCGGTCTTCAGCAACTTGGCTGGACCGGGGCGATGCTGCCAGGGAAGGTCCCCCAGCAATCCCCACAGCTCTTTGCGGCGCTGCTGCTGATGGGCGGCGAATTCCTGGCTCGGACGCATTCGCGGTTCGCCGCCGGCAGAAGAAGCGGCGCTCACGATTGCTCCCGAGGCCATCACGGCCGCGGAGTTTCGCAGGAATTCCCGTCTGTTTGAGAATGCGGATAACGNNGCGAACTCGAATTGAATCAGCAGCACCCGAATCCGTCTCGCTGGTCATTGTTCCCAATTCCCTTACCACCCTTCCCGCCGCGACCATAACGCCATTGCTATCAATACGGTAGGCAGGTTAGCCGTACGCAGGCGGAGGGTCGGATTGAGATGCGCTAACCATCGTGCTGTTTTAAAGTCAAACGAAAGAAATCGCGGTTCAAAACTCGAAGGAGTCCCCCGATGCGCCTCAGTGAACCTACGCGTTTCATTTCGATTGTGCTGGTCGTACTGTCGGCAGCAAGCTGGAGTGTTTGTGACCAAACCGACGCTCCCGCAAATGCCGCAGCGAGTGGAAAGGTCCCCATCACAACCAAGTCCGAAGAAGCCAGAAGCGAATTTCTGCAAGGACGGGAGCTGTCCGACAAACTTCGGGTTCAGGATTCTCTCACGCATTTTGACAAGGCCATCGCACTCGATCCCGATTTCGCATCCGCGGAATCGGAACGCGCGAACTCCTCTCCGACGGCCAAGGAATTCTTCGAACATCTGAACAAGGCAGTCAGCCTCGCGGACAAAGCTTCGGAGGGCGAAAAGCTTCTCATTCTTGCCAACCAGGCGGGAGCCACGGGCGACGTAACAAAGCAGAAAGACTATCTCGACAAACTGGTCGCGGCCTATCCGAATGATGAACGCGCGCATTTCAATCTGGGCAATTACTATTTTGGCCAGCAAGAACTGGATCTCGCGATCGAGCAGTACAAGCAGACCGAAGAGCTAGCCCCTGACTTTTCGGGCACCTACAATATTCTCGGCTATGCCTACCGGCAGCAGGCCGACTACGCGGACGCCGAGCAAGCCTTCAAGAAATATATCGAGCTGATCCCGGGCGATCCGAACCCATATGACTCCTATGCCGAGCTGCTCTTGAAGATGGGCAAGTTCGACGATTCAATCGCACAGTACAAAAAAGCCCTGTCTATCGATTCCAACTTTTTCGCGTCGCACTTCGGGATTGCTGCGGACCTGATGTACCTGGGCAAGCCGGATGAGGCCGTAGCCGAGCTACAGAAGATGGCGGCGCAGTCCCGCAGCGACGGGGAACTTCGCACTGCATTCTTTGGTATGGCCGTGGTCGCTGCCGATAGCGGAAAGCTGGACCAGGCAGTGCAAGAAATGGATAAAGAATACGCCGTCGCCGCAAAGAAGAACGACGTGGCGGCCATGGCGGCCGATCTTCAGGCCAAGGGCAACATTCTTGCCCAGATGCCGAACTATGACCAGGCCCAACAGCAGTTCGACCGTTCTTTACAGATGATCGAAGCCTCGAGCCTCTCCGAGAAGATGAAAGATAACGCGAAGCTCTTACACCACTTCAATATGGCTGCAATCGCGATAGGAAAGAAAGACTACGCGGCCGCCAGAACTCACGCGGAACAATTCCGCCAGGGTGCGGAGGCCTCGAAGAATCCGGCGCAAATCAAGCAGGCCCATGAACTGGCCGGCAGAATTGCGCTCGCTGAGAAGAGCTACGACCACGCCATCGCGGAGCTCCAGCAAGCCAACCAGCAAGATCCTCAAAACATCTATCGCTTATACCAGGCCTATGAAGGCAAAGGCGACAGCGCGAAGGCGCAGGAGTACTGCACGAAGGCGGCCGGATTCAATTCGCTCCCGCAGCTAAACTATGCCTTCGTTCGTGGGAAAGCTCAGAAGGTTGCAGCGGGTAAAGCGTGACCGTAAGCGACGGGCATGAGGGGCGCCAACAAAAAGCGCTCCTCATTTGGTGATTGTTTGCGGTGCGCATCAGTGATGGAAATGCGAGCTCGCTTGGCCCGTTGGCCATCGATCGTCGATCGTCGATCGTCGATCATTGATTATCGATCATCGATTATCAATCATCGATCATTGCACATTTTCCAGACCGCCCGTGGCAGCTGTGGACCTGCTAAATCCACCAGTGTCTGCAGACAAGGGAGCGGCGTCGTAATCGAGAACTCGCGAAGTCAATTGTTGCTCACCCAAGCATCTTACGTCTGCCACAGCCTCCATGCTGATCTGCAGCCAAGTATTTTGGGAACTCGTAAACTCGAGATCCACGTGCACTTGTTTCACCCACCAGGAAGGTGATTTGGCCAAGTCTCCTTCGATCCGACGGATTAAGAAAGAATGCTGGTCAATCCATGCCCGCCCTGATATCAGTTCTGATTGCTTGCGCTTTGGGCTTATCTGTAACAGATAGCAAGGGTGTCCGTTTAAGACTTCTTTGCGGAGAAAACTAAAATCGTAATTCTCGGTGGTTATCGCAGTCTCTTTTGATCGTTGCACTGACATTGCGGTTTCGATCTCGTGCTGCAAGAGCTGCCTTACGACTTGCTCGGCTCGATTACTGCCAGATCGTCGTTCGATNNATGTCGGACTGCGCTTCCTCCATGGATTGCACGACGACCATGAGTTGAAAGGAAGGGTTGTCATTTTTTGTGGTCTGCCCAAACGAGGACGCCAACGGCACGAGCACCGCAAATAGAAGTAAGAACTGGCTGCCCGCTGAATTGCGTTGATTCCCGGCTGCACCGTCGACTTTCAGTTCGGTCGCGTCGTCCACGCCAGCCTCCCAACCGACGTGCTCGTTGCACGCCAATGGCCAGAGCATCCAACCTTGAGTTTTCGGGCACATCGACGATCAAGATGCGCTGAGTTAGGAGAAGGCCGCGAGAACTTATGGGGTGTCAGACGGAATTTTTGAGATAGAGAGAAAACCGTATGATGCTACGGGAAACACTGCACTCCGCTTAAGCATTGGGGTCACGTTCAATCGAAAGCGATACCCCACGTGAGACCTGACATTTTGTGCGCTTCGATCGCCGTTTGGTCAGTCGAACGAAGCGTTGCGCTCGGTGCGTTCTCAGGAGAAAGATGATTTTGCTGGGATCTGCCAGGCCATTCGGCTTCCCCGGGGGGCGCTTCCCCGCTTCCTTCGCCTAGATAATTGCGAGATGTGAGCAATTCTGGGCAGTCTTGGTTCCAGACAGTCAATAACGTACAAGGTGTAGTAGACGACGGCCTTTACGATCCAGGAGGAGAATTTGTGAACTTATTCAAATGTCTTGCGTTAGCTGCTGTTGCTGGAATCTGTTTCACGGTGACCGGTCCCAAGTTGGAAGCTCAGGTCAGCGTCAACGTTGACCTCGGAAGCGCGCCTGAATGTCCCTATGGTTACTATGACACCTCCCCTTATGGGTGTGCTCCCTACGGCTACTACGGCTCGGAATGGTTTACCGGCGGTGTCTTCATTGGAGCTGGCCCGTGGTTTCATGGTTCTGAAGGCTTCCAGGGACACGTAAATAACCGCTATCATCCCGAGCATGGCTACAAAGGCCCAGCGCCACAACGTGGCGAAAAGGCCGAGCCGTCAAGGCGTCTCGACAAGGTTGCCCACTTCAAGGGAAATGAAGTGCGGGATGGACGCGGCCATGTAAGCGGGGGCAAAGGCAAACGCTAACAACGGCCACAACAAAGGTTCCTTCACTCGATTCTCGAAGCGCGGGATGACGCGTTCCCGCCGCTCTGCTGCCTGCTAGGTTTTGGGGCGCCCACTCGAGACGGCTCGCCGGGTGGGCCGGCATTCGGTCTTGCCCAGCGAGCATGCGCACCGCGGGCCCGTGGCGGCGCCGAGGTGGCCAAGGATGCGGTTAGACCGCGGCCGAACGCTGCGTAAGAAGTGCTTCATCGAGTGCGGGAATGCGGCACATGACCCGCCTTCTGTTCGAGTTCCGCCCAACGTGAGTAAAGTGCGTCTAGATCCTTTTGTGCCGCTTCCATCGCAGCATGAGCGGCCATGAGCCTGGGACCGTCACTGGCAATTGCCGGATTTTGCAGCTCGGCCCGTTTGCTTTCGAGCGTCCGCTCGGCATCGGCAATGTGTTGCTCGATGGCAGCGTACTCCCGTGCTTCGAGGTAGGAGAGCTTCTTTTTGAGCTGCGTCGCAGGCTCCGAGGAGTCCAGAGCAAGGGTCGCCACGCTGCCCGCCGGCTTCGCCGCGGGCTTAGGCTCCGCCTGCCAAGACTCCCACTGGGCATAGTCAGCGAAGCTTTCCGCGCCGCCCCGACCATCGAAGCCCAGGACAATGGTCGAAACCCGATCAAGAAGGTAGCGGTCATGAGTGACCAGCACCAGGGAACCGCGAAATTCGAGCAGGCTTTCTTCCAGAATTTCCAGCGTGGGGATGTCGAGGTCGTTGGTGGGCTCATCCAGCAAAAGAACGTCGGCCGGCTGCAGCATGAGCTGGGCGATCAGCACCCGGGCTCGTTCGCCTCCGGAAAGCCGCTCGACCGGCTGGCTGAGCTGTTCTCCGGTGAAAAGGAATTTCGCGGCCCAAGAGGCCACGTGAATGACTCGATCTTGATAGGTGACCGAGTCCCCGTCCGGAGCCAGCGCGCGGCGCAGGGTCATATTCATATCGAGCTGCCGGCTTTGGTCGAAATACACGATGCGCAACCATTCAGCTCGACGAATCTCTCCCCCGGCGGGAGTCCATTCTCCACGCAACAGGCGCAGCAGGCTCGTCTTGCCGCTGCCATTCGGCCCCACCAACCCAACCCGCATACCCGCCGAAATGATGAAGTTGAGCCGCTCGAACAGCACGCGATTTCCGATTTCACAGGTCACATCTTGAAGTTCGATCAGGCGCTTGGTCTTTCGGTCGGTCGCTGAGAAATCAATTTGTGCGTTTGCGCTCCGGGTTCTGGCATTCAAGTCCGCAAGTTCTCCCATCAGTTCGCCAGCCTTGCCGATGCGCGCCTTGGATTTTCGGGTGCGCGCTTTCGCTCCTCGGCGGAGCCACTCGATCTCCGAATGAACCAGATTTTCGAGCGCTTCTTGGCGTTTTGACTGGGCATGGAGAAATTCCTCTTTCTTCTCCAAGAAGGCGCTGTAATTACCGCGCACTCGCAGCAATCCATCGGGGTACACCCGGCTGAGTTCCGCCATCTCGGTGGCCACATTCTCCAGAAAGTAGCGGTCGTGGCTCACGACCACGCAGGCAAAGGCGGCCTGCTCGAGCAGAGCTTCGAGCCAAACGATTCCCGCTAGGTCCAGATGATTCGTGGGCTCATCGAGCAGCAATACGTCCGGCGCCTGAACCAGGGCCTCGACGATGGCCAGGCGCTTCTGCCAACCCCCGGACAACGCGGCCGCTTGCATTTCGAGATCCTCGAAACCCGCCCGGCCCAAGGTCTCGGCAAAATGGGCGCCGTGCTCTGAACCTCGCGTCGCAGAACGCTCGAGCGCCCTCTCGACCACCGAACGCACCGTGTCGGATGGCTGAAACTGCGAGTCCTGCTCCACATAGCTCAGCCACAGCCGCTTGCGGACCGCCACGTTCCCCTCATCCGGCACCTCGCTGCCGGCCAGAATCCGCAGCAACGTGGATTTACCCGAACCATTCGGCCCGATCAGCCCAATGCGGTCTCTCTCCGAAACCGTAAAAGAAACGCCCTGAAAGAGCGGCTTTGCGCCGAAGGCTTTCGAGATTTTCTGTGCATTGATGATCGGCGGCAAGGGCTGCGCTCTCCCACGAGTCTTTCCTCGAGGTTATCAGGAAACTCATACTCAGGTGCCGCGGCGTGGAGCGACCAGCGAGCGCGGAGCTGCACCGCGATCTGGCCGGCCTTACCCTCTACACGGAATCGGCAGGTCGTTGCAGGTGGTTCGGGATATTGGGATAACGAGAAATCAACTCAATGTCGGTTCGCGGGGCTCGGCTCCCGCCGGGACACCAGGTTGTGATAGGCCTTCTCATAAGAACGGAGGGATCGTTCTTCGGTAAACAGCTGCAAGGCGCGGGCTTTGGCCATCTGTCCCAAGCGTTTCCGCTCGTCTTCATTCTCCAGCAAAAACGAAATGGCATCCGCCATCTCCTGCGGCGCCTTCACCCCGACGAGCACGCCGCAGTCGCCCAAGGCTTCACGAATTCCGCCCACGTCCGTGGCCACAATGGCGGCTCCGCACAACATGGCTTCGACGACCACATAGGGGAAGCCCTCGGAGATGCTCGCGAACGCCACCACGTCGGCGTTGCTGTAGACCTTCCAGGGTTCCTTGGTGGCACCGGCGAAAATCACGCACTTTTGCAGACCCAGGTCCGAGACTCGTTTCTTGCATTCATTGAAATAGCGGGAGTCGTTCTCGGTGCCGTAGAAGAGCACTTCCAGGTTGTTGAACTTGGGCTTAAGCAGCGAGGTTGCCTCAATCAAGTCCAGTTGTCCCTTGAGCGGATAGATCAGTCCTACGGTAGCGACTTGCGGGTGATCCCGAGGCTCCGGTTCGCAGCTCTGAAACCGTTTGGGATCCACTCCGTTGAAAATGACATCGATCCGACTTTGGGGCACTCCCATGCGTTTTTCCCAGCGCGCGTTGAATTCGCAAACCGGAGAAATCTGGTCGGCAAAGTGATAATTCAACTCCACGATGGTCTGCACCACGCGGTAGAGAAACCAGCGCACGAAAAATGATTTGATCTGCCGGCGCAGATTCAGATACTGCTCCCGCAGATACACTCCGTGTTCGGTCAGCAAGTAGGGAGTGCCATTGGTGAGCTTGGCGAATACGCAGGGCAATCCGCACAACGACGCCGATGACGCGTGCGTGAGGTCGGCCACTGGAATAGGGAAGTGCAGCACGGAGAGCAGATGATAGAGCAAGCGATACGCCTGCTTGACTTCCCCAAAGCTGGGACGTTCGGTGCCGGCGGGGCGGCATTCCCAGGTGGCGCGGGCGGCATGCTGGATGACATTCCAGGCCTCCTGCGAATTCATGGTCTTCTCGTAATCGTAATGCTGAAAATAGTTTTGCAACTTCAGCAAGACCCGGCCCAGCTCTTCTTTGTCGCTGTCGCGGGAGAAAACCAGCGCCAGAAACCGCTCAAACAGCGGCTTGAAGCGGCTCACGATGACCTCGGGCGTGGTGTTCCAGCGGTTGGCGAGAACGACCGAGACCGGATGATGGGTGGAATATTCCGCCGGCTGCACTAGCCCCCACTGCGGGACTTTGATCACCTCTTGTACGTTCGGCGCCAGCTCGTACTTGGATTGCTGGAAAGGATTGCTCACCACCGCCAGCAAGCTAAAGTCGATGTCTGGCAGACCATGCGTCAGCCGGTGACACCAGGTGCTGACCCCCCCGGTATAGAAGGGATAAGTACCCTCGGTCGTCAGCAGGACAGAAATGGGTTGGGCCCGGTTCACGGCTTGACGAACCTCACTTCCGCGGGCTGGCCAGCCAACAGCAAGAGGGTGGGATTGTCGAATTGCACTTCGACGGTGTGGGTCATGTTGGCTTCGGGGAGTGGGTTGATGACATGGATTTTGCCTTCCACCTGGCGGGGCGGGTTGGAGGGCAAGTCCACTAGCGCGGATTGTCCGGTTCTGAGTCCGGCGATCATCTCGGCGGCCACGGGAACCTCCGCGATCATGCGGTCGAGTTCAGCCAGACGCGCCAGAATGGTGCCTTCCGGGACCCGGTCGCCGAGGCGAAC
>PKYX01000396.1:5713-9631 GCA_003132825.1 Acidobacteriaceae bacterium | reverse complement strand
CGCGCATGGCCTCGTTGATGGCGTCTTTCAGAGTGCGCGAACCCGAGTTCACACCCCGAACCTCCGCTCCCAGCAGCCGCATGCGGAAGACGTTCAGTTCCTGGCGGCGCATATCCTCGGTGCCCATGTAAACCACGCATTCGAATCCGAACAGGGCGCAGACCGTAGCCGTGGCCACGCCGTGCTGGCCGGCGCCGGTTTCGGCGATGATGCGGCGTTTGCCCATGCGCTCAACCAGCAGCGCCTGTCCTAGGCAGTTGTTGATCTTGTGCGCGCCGGTGTGGAGCAGATCTTCACGCTTGAGATAGATTTTTGCGCCTCCCAGGGTCCGGGTCAGGCGCTGGGCGAAAAACAGAGGTGTAGGGCGGCCAGCGTAGCTCGCGAGGAGCTGGTCGAGGCGGCGATGAAAACTGCGGTCGCGTTTTGCTTTCGCATACTCGCGCTCGAGTTCCTCGAGAGCGGACATGAGAATCTCGGGGGCGTAGCGGCCCCCGTAGACGCCGAAACGGCCCGGGGAAGCCTTCGCGGTCGCGTTGCCTTTGTTCCCCAGGGGGATCAGGGCACTACCCGGGACGCGCTCGAGAGACCTGGCGTTTCCATTCCTCGGCCGAAGCTTTGCGGTTGCCATGGCTTACGCGTTCTTGTCAGCCTGCCGAACTGCTGAAATAAACCTGCGGACTTTCAGGGGATCTTTCTTGCCTGGCGTCGCCTCGACGCCCGAGGAAACATCGACGCCCCAAGGCTTCAGTATACTCAGTGCTTCGGTCACATTGGTCGCCGTGAGGCCGCCGGCGACGACGACATTCACGGTTCGCTTCATCTGCTCCACCACGGGCACGGCTTTCCCCCAATCGAACACCTTTCCGGTTCCGCCTGGTTGTTCGAAGGTTCCGGAGTCGAGAAAGATCGCTCGGCGGGGATTCGACCCCCGGGCACCCAGGGGAACAGCCGCCAGATTCCCCGACCTCGGCGGGAGGCTCTCGAGCAACCTACGGGTGTTTTCCGGATGCTCAACCAACCATCCCGCCGGCATCGACAGGTAGGTCTCGATCCCGGGAGGAATGTGGCGTGCCTGCTCCGAGGTCCAGTCGAGGCCCGCGGCCAGATGGAGCTGCAATCCCGTGAGGCCGCTTCGGTTGATCCAATCGAGGAGATTTTCCGGACAGGAGCCAACGAACACTCCGAGCTTCTCGACCTGGGCGGGCAAATGCCGCGTAATCTCCCTTACGGTTTCCGCGGCCACGTTTCTTGCGCTCTTGTGGTAGAACACGAATCCGAGCGCGTCGGCGCCCGCTTCGACCGCCAGGTTCGCGTCTTCGAGGTTCGTGATTCCACAAATCTTGACCCAGGTCATAGGCCGAGTTCTCGCTTCTCAGTCGCGCACCGGCCGCAGACGGGGCTTCAGTTTCTGCCGCTCCCCACCGAATGCTCCCGCTCCGCCTCGGCCAGCAACCGGCGCAAAGCCTCTCCTGGCGATTGCGCTTTCATCAGCGACTCGCCAATCAGAAACGCGCGGTAACCGGCGGCGCGCAGGCGAATGACGTCGGCTGCGCTCTGAATGCCGCTTTCGGCCGTGCGCAGCACGTCCTTCGGCATCAATTCAGCGAGCCGGAAGGCCGTCTCCAGGTCCACTTGGAAGGTTCGCAGATCGCGGCTATTCACGCCAATCAGATCGCAACCCGCATCGACCGCGTGTTGCAATTCCCTCTCGTCGTGGGCCTCGCAGAGAACGTCGAGCCCGTGTTGGCGGGCGGCGCCCGCGAGGCTAGTTAATTCTTGCTCGGACAATGCCGCCACAATCAGCAAGACGGCATCGGCTCCGTGGGCGCGCGCCTCGAGCAGTTGGAAGGGGTCGACAATAAAGTCTTTGCGCAGGCAGGGCAGCTCGGTGGCGGCCGAAGCTTGCCGCAAGTTCTCGAGCGAGCCCTGGAAGAATTCCTCGTCGGTTAACACCGACAAGGCTGCCGCGCCGGCAGACTCGAGTTCCCGGGCAAGAGCTTGAACATCGAAATCGGGGCGAATCAGCCCGCGCGACGGCGAAGCCTTCTTGAGCTCCGCAATGATGGCCACGCCGGTCCGGCTTCGAGCTTCGAGCGCCCGTCGAAAGCCGCGCGGGGTATGCGCTTGCGCTTGTCTCTCCAGTTCGCCGAGAGCGCTCATACGCTTGGTTTCAACCAGGCGGCGGCGGGCGGCAATCATAATCTGATCGAGGCTGGCTGGCATCGGGAGCACTGATTATACGGGAGCGATCGAGAGCCCCGCGCCTGCCGGCGGATCGCCGCTGGATTGGGTTAGGGGGCCGCCCAGGGGGTGGTTGCCCGGACTGAGTCGCCCTTGCGCCGCAGGGCTTTCCGCCCGGTTTCACTTCCCTTTGTGCAAGACACCGCGTTCGACATCAGGCCAAAACTCGGTGAAGGCATTCTTGCCCATCAGGCCGAGGAACCCTAAGCCTGTGCGCACGGCGGCGGCTCGATTGTTGGCCTCGCTGTCGGCGCGCCAGGTATTAGAGAGAAAATTGTTTCCGGGCATGGCAATATAGCGGGCGTACGCGGGCGAGAGCTGGCCACTGCGATTGTGTGCCAGGAAGCTCATGGCGATCACGTTCCTGATTCGTCCCGCGAAGTTCTGATGGTAGGCCCGGAAATAACGTGGATCTTCCCCCCAGATGGCGCCCAACCCCGCTTCCATGGCATTACCGGTCGAAACTCCAGTGAGCCGCATCCCGTAGCGGTCCGCAAAGCCCCCCCAGTGCCCACCGTATTCCCGGGGAGCGTCCCGGGCAGTTCCGATGCCCGCGCTGAAAACCCCGACGGCAAGAGTTTCCGGGCCGACGGTGCTTTGCACGAACCATTGCAGGCGCTGGCGGGGAGTGATGGCATGGTATGGCTTGATCGAGGCGGAAGGGGCATTCGGCGGTGCCGCCTGTTGATTCGGATTGACTTGGACGCTCTGCGCCGAGGCCAGTACACCCGAGGCGAGGAGAGCGGCCGCTGCGATGACTGGAAGGGAGTTCACAAGCTATGGATTGCTGGACCAACCCAGAGGTTGCCAGCGAGAAAGCTAATTCCCAGGTAATGGTGCCATCGAAGGGACTCGAACCCCCACACCGTTGCCGGTACATGGACCTGAACCATGCGCGTCTGCCAATTCCGCCACGATGGCAAAAAAAATCAGTGCGGCAGACTTTGCGGTCCGCCTAACAGGAAAGAACTGCCAATCCATTCTACAGAGCGAAGGCAAGGTGTCAAACCGTGCATCCGGCGCCCGCTCGATCGCAACCAAGTATCGAGATCGCCCGCAAAACGCCTGCTCCCCGGGCCGGTGGATTATCCTTCGAGCTTTGCGTTCATCGTGATTTTGGCGTTGAGCACCTTCGAGACCGGGCATCCGGTCTTGGCATCGTTCGCGGCTTTCTCAAAGGCCGCCGCGTCTGCGCCGGGCACGCGTCCAACCACATCAAGGTGAACCGTCGTAATCGTCCAACCCGACTCCAGCTTCTCCAGAGTCAACGTGGCGGTGGTTGAAATGCTGGCGGGAGTGAGGTTGGCCCCGCCGAGCTGTGCCGAAAGCGCCATGGAGAAGCAGGCGGCGTGGGCCGCTGCAATCAGTTCCTCCGGGTTCGTGCCCGGAACATTCTCAAACCGCGTGACAAATGAATAGGGGGTGTTCGACAGCACGCCGCTGTCGGCTGACACTGCGCCCTTGCCGTCCTTCAGACCGCCCTTCCACACTGCACTGGCCTTACGTTGCATCCGGATCTCCCTCGTCTATGACATGGATTAGTGTGCCCCGACATTGTAGACGCACGGGATGTTTTGTGTCAGGTCAGGGAAGCTCGAACTTGGAGGGTTCGATGAGGGCTCGGGAACGCAATTCCATCGAGCCGCCAGGGCTGCAATTCGAAACCGGTCTGACAAA
>PKYX01000396.1:2828-5645 GCA_003132825.1 Acidobacteriaceae bacterium | reverse complement strand
AGCCAGGCACCCAGCCGCCGCCAGGCGCGGACGTACTTACCCCGTTGCGCCACGGCAGCGCCGTTCGCCTGCGAAACCGCCAGGCTGTAGCGGCCGGTTTCGATTGCCATGTCTCCGGAGTGCATGATGCGAATGGTCTCAAAGCGCAAATCCTGATACCCCAGCTCGCCAAATTCCCGCATCATGCGCTCCACCGCCTTCGATCCCTGGGATGGCTCCCGATTTGGAGGCATGTACTGACCATCGGAGGCGAACAAGGCGGCTGCCTGATCATAGTTTCCGGTATTGAAGGACGTGGACAGATCCTGGCTCAATCCGCGGATCGTGGACTCCACATCCGGGAACGGGTCAGAACTCGCCGCAGCACTGGCGTAAGGCCGATACATGAACCTACCTCCTCAGGGGGGAAGGGGCCGATAGTGGCGCGCCGCTGACCTGGCCGAGTGGCGAGGGGCGCTTTATTAAGCTGAGCCAAATTCTAACGCAAAAGTCCTGTGGACATCGTGGAATTTTTTCCAGTGGAAAACCGGCCCGGCCACGATCGGTCCAAGTTGCCGGAACGTCCTCATCCGAACTGCCACCGATGGTGCCGGAGCTCCATAAATGCCCCGGGTACTTCGGATGCCACTGGGGGGTGCGCGGTTGGTGGGTGTAGATTCAGAAGGGGAGGACTACGACAATGGCACCCTATACCCGACAGGGACGATTGGCCTACATTCTGATTTTTTGCGCGCTCNNGCTGGAAGGTGCCGGCAAGGTCGCGAAAGACTCCGGCGTCTGGGTCGACGGACAGTACCTCGGCTACCTGAAGGAACTGAAGGGAACCAAGAAGATTCTGCTCTTACCCGGCGCCCACCAGATCGAAGTACGCCAAGCCGGTTACCGGGATTTCTCCGAGCAGGTGACCGTGACGCCAGGCGANNGCCGGTCCGTGCCGCCGTGTTTGTCGACGGCCTTCTGCTCGGCCACGTGGCCGAGTTCCAGGGAGCTGGAAAAGGCCTGCTGGTTGCCCCAGGGCGGCGCAAGATTACCATCAGCCTGCCGGGATACCAGACTTCTGAGACTGTGGTCGATCTCGTCCCGCATCAGGTCTTCAAGCTGACGACCAACCTGGTGTGGAACGGCGAGGCGGCAAACTCCTCTCCGCAGTGAGGCTGCCGCTAGGTTGCCGAAAGATCGGGCGGGCGGCTCCCCCCGACTCCTAGCAAGGGTATTGCTTGAATGATGCCGGGCAGGGTGCACCCTTCCGCCTTGAGTCTCAAGCATGCGGGAATGCATTCCAGTGTTAACTCTCTCCTCTGAGCACCCTGGTCTCCGAGAGCCAGGCAAGGATGGCGGATTTAGCTGGTAAGGTGGGATCGAGTTTGGTGGGGATCTCGAGCGGCCGGCGCCAGTCGCGAGCCGAGGCATGGGCCGCTTGAATCCAGCCGACGCGTGCCAAGGAATGATCCTGCCACGGCCGAAAGCGCGGCCTAACGACGTAATCTTGCACGGCGCTTGCCTCGAGATACCAGACTGAGCAGGCGCATTATGTGGAATCTGGGCGAATTGCAAGTCTTTCCTGCTGGCTTCTTTTCGCCGCGCGGCCCGCGTGCACACTGCGGCGTTGACGGCATGACACGGGGAAGACCGAGTTGGGAGATCAATGAGTGAGTCTTGTTGGCGTCAATGGAGAACGATGCACTCACGGAGATCCCCGGTGCCCAAACTTCCGGCGTGACGATCCGGAAATTCGCCGCATCAGCAGCCATCACGCAATGCGTTTCCGTTTCTCTTGTCGGGTCCAGTCGTTCACTTCCAGCCGGCAACTCAGTCTTGGCGCAAACGGTCACCGGAACCGGGGAAGAATTCCTCGATGAGCACACTTTCCTGCACCCGGTCTGCGGGAAAATTGCGGAGGGCTTGGCGCAGTTCGCACCAGGCAACGATATTGGCTGTCTCCGAATAGTAGATGAGTGCCAAAGGCCAGATCTTTCGCTTGGTTACGCGGCCCAATTGATCGCGGTAGTGGATCTCAACCTTGGAGCCGTAGTGTTATCCATTGCCCGGGGGAGTCGATCTCGCCTCGCTAAGGCGCGCCATTCGAACAGAAGGGCAGCGGGAAGAATCGGGACAGCGTTCTGATGAATCCTGCTCCAGCGAGGTGTTTGCCTTTGCGCCAGGCTGGCCGGCAAAGGGCCCGGAAAGCGCGTTCCTTTGCATCCTGTCCGGCAAACGCCAATTGCACGCTTATCGGTGCGAATGCACTCCTTCAACTAGCACATGATGACAATTTGCCTTGGTGAACATCATGCGGATTCCGTGTTTCGGCCGCAGGATGACCATCGGGCGAGCTTCGATCATTTGGCCCGGAGCCAACCGAAAATCGTACGTTCTGAGCAGATCGCGCAAAATCATGAGGATCTGCAGCATCGCGTAATTTCCACCGATACAGCCTCGCGGTCCGCCACCGAAGGGAAGGAAGGTGAAGGGTGTGCGCAGCTTCTCGTTTGCTTTGGTGAAACGCTCCGTATCGAAATTCTCCGGATCTTGCCAGTAGCGCGGGGCATGATGCGCACCATACACATACACAATGACCATCGATCCCCGGGGTATGGCGACGTCGCCTACACGGTCGTCTGCGACAGCCATGCGGTCGACCATCCAAAACGGCGGGTAGAGGCGGAGCGCCTCCTGAATTACCTGAGTCGCAAATTCGAATTTGGGAACGTCGCTGTAGCTCAGAGGCGCGTCGCCGAGCACGGTATCAAACTCCTGCCGTACCCTTTCAAGGCAATCTGGACGCGAGCTCAAAAGAAAAAGAAGCCACGATAGCGC
>PKYX01000396.1:713-2698 GCA_003132825.1 Acidobacteriaceae bacterium | reverse complement strand
TGCGCAGTTCGCCCGAGACCGCGAACCAGGGATTCAGATAGGGCTGAAGGGTTTGCCGAACGATGAATTCCTGGACGGTGCAGATGGTCTGGCTGACAAGATCGATGTCTTCATCCTTCAACCGCGCGCCAAATAGCGATCGGGCGACCATAGCGAAGGTAATCTTCATCAGGCGGGGGTAGATATCGACAGGGCCGACACGGACCTGTCTGTCGAAATCCCGCAGCGACTCGGCGAGGGAGTCCTGCATGATTGAGGACAGCACATCGAGTTGCTTGCGATCGAAGCCCGTCTGGATTAGACGCCGCTGCGTGCGCCAGGCTTCTCCGTGGGTCGTCAGAAGACCTTTCCCCAGGAAGTGTCCCATACGCTTTACTTGAATTTCGGATTTTTGGTAGTTCTCCGCATTGGTCTTCAACACGTGCTGAATGACAGCGGGATCGATGGTAACGATCGCTTCCTTGAGACCACCCAAATAGATCCGGAATGTGTCGCCGAAGATTTNNGGGGACAGGCGTTGATGAACTCATACCCAGCCGTCCTGATATTTGCCTCGAACCGGAGGAGTTTTCATGTCACTTGCTAGGAAGCGGTGGCTGGGGCATGCCCAAAAGATAAAACGCTCAGAATCAGTTTTCGTTCCCCAGTTGCTTCAAGAGTATCAGATGATGCCGGATTGCCCCGGTCATGGTGGGGTTCTGCCGATAAGAGACCCCAAACTCTTCGGCAGTCTCCTTCACAATCCGGGTCAGCGGAGCATAGTGGGTATGGCACACGAAAGGGCACAGGTGGTGGACGATGTGATGGTTAAGCCCGCCCACGAGCCAACCGACAAGCGGGTTTTCGGTTGCATAATCGGCCGTTGTCGCGAAGATGTGATACACGCCGTTGTCAAACTCACAACGGTCCGAGGGAAAGTAGGTGCTGTCGATGGTGTGCGTCGACTGGAATACGAGCGTTACNNCAAAGAGAATCGCGTATTCTCGCAGAGAATGTTTGGTGCGTCTCAGATATTCGTGGGTCGGGAAGAAAAAGCATTGGAAGTCCCTGAAAAACACGTAATCGAGAGAGAATAGCGCGTAAACGAACAGCGCGTAGAGGTGCTGAAACCGGTGCCACGGCAAGCGGGATTCATAGGGCGTAAAGCGAAAGATGCCGCGTCCCGAAAGCGCGTCATCTTCGCCGTGGAGATTGATGCAGGAGTGATGGCCCCGATGATGGAGAATGCGCCACATGTACGAACTGATTCCGCACAAATCGAAGACATAGTTCAGGGTTTTGTTTACGACCGACCGGGACGAGATGGCGTTGTGATTGCTGTCATGGGCGATGTTCAACAAAAGGAATGTCTGCGCGAGCCCGCCTAAAAGGTAGAGGGCAACAAACTTCCATGAACCGGGCCTGAGCGCATACAGAGCAATCCAGCTCCCCGCGAGGACTGCCAGACCTGAAGCGATTTTGACCCGCATCGTACGGTCCGCTTTAGGCGAAATGTCCTGATCGGCAAAAAAACTATCCAGGCGGCTACGTAAGACTTTCGGGAAGGAAGAACCACCGACCGGCTCGATAATCGGCGACGCCGAGGTTTCCGATGGTACAAGATCCGATATCTCCGGCTCTTGAGGAATCACCGCTTCGGTCTCGAACGTCATCGGCGCCTCCGCGATCATGGTAAATTGGACCCGACGCGTTCCACAAGTTACCTGAATGACCCTGACCCGCGGCGAAATTGTTGCCGCGGTCGACGGTCTCCCCCAAGTATTTTATTGCGAGCCCTTAAGGGCAATCAATANNGTTGCTCCGCAAGTCTCGCGCCCTATGTTGGCGAAATGGAGAACCTCCGTTCCCCAGATAGTCGATCGGCGCTTTATACTGAGAAAAAGGGGAATACGTTCTCATCTCGGTGGCGAGGGATGTTTCGTTACTGACTTGCGTTCCATTCGATCTTGGAGGATCGCTGATTGATGACGGCGTCAATTCTGGAC
>PKYX01000396.1:0-696 GCA_003132825.1 Acidobacteriaceae bacterium | reverse complement strand
CATTTGCGGAAAGAGGGTCGTTTCGCGGCGGGCGATCGGGTTCTGCTTGCCTACCCGCCGGGGCTCGAAATGATCTGCGCATTTTTTGGTTGCGTGCGCGCCGGATTGATCCCCGTGCCGGTCTATCCCCCCAGTTCGCGCGGCTTCCAGAGCGCTCTATACAAGACGGTCCACATCGCAAAAGATTGCCAGGCGGCTGGGATCTTAACGAGCAGAGATTACCACGCATCTCTCAAGACGAATCTCGCCAGACGTGGAGTCTCGGCGTCGGGCGTCGACATAGATTACATTTCCGGTCTTCCGTGGATCGTCACGGAAGATTTCGTGGACGCGATTTCGGACCGACCACCTGTCGATCCTTCGAAGATCTTGTTCCTCCAGTACACGTCGGGTTCGACGATGGAGCCGAAGGGCGTGATCGTGACGCACGAAAACATCCTGAATACCTATCCGCTCGTGATCGACCATCCGGCGCCAGTCGTCGTTTCCTGGCTCCCGCAGTATCACGATATGGGACTGATCGGGTGCTACCTATATCCGGCACTGAAAGGTGGCACGACGTACGGGTTCGCTCCCATGGACTTCATTCAGCGGCCGATCCTATGGTTCAATGCGATAACGACCTTCCACGCCACTGCGGCGGCTGCCCCCAACTTCGCCTACGACTATTGCTTGCGCGCCGGGAGGCTTTCCAAG
>PKYX01000116.1:9838-19330 GCA_003132825.1 Acidobacteriaceae bacterium | reverse complement strand
TCGAAGCGCTTGAGCAGGGGATAGTTTTCCTCGAAATTCTTGCCGAATCCGAATCCGGGATCGAGGATGATGTGGTCGCGCTTCACGCCCGCCAGAATCGCGGCGTCTGCCCAGTCCCGCAGTTCGCGCTTCACCAGCACCACGATGTCGGAGGCGGGCGGCTGTGCACGCCACTGTGCGGGATGGCCTCGCATGTGGACCAGCACGGCTCCGCACTTCAATTCCGCCAGCGTCTTGCGCATCTGCGGGTCCCAGCGAAACCCGCTGACATCATTCACAATCTCGGCTCCGGCCTTCACCGCGGCACGAGCGACGCTGGCCTTGTAGGTATCGACCGAGATCAGCGCCTCCGGCCGCTTCTGCTTGAGCGAAGCAATGACCGGGATCACCCGGTCCAATTCTTCTTTTTCAGTGACCGCGGCATGGGCCGGCGCTTCGTTCTGGGCTGTCGGGTCCGCCCGCTTCCCCGCCTGGTCGAGGGGAGGGCCCACCTTCGCCCCTGGCCGTGTGGATTCACCGCCCACATCGATGATGTCAGCCCCGTCTTGTAACAATTGCAGCGCGTGCTCCACGGCGCGGTCCCGGTCGAAATACAAGCCGCCATCGGAGAATGAGTCGGGGGTGACATTGACCACCCCCATCACCAAGGTTCGTTTCCCCAACTCCAAGGATCGGGCATCCAGCTTCCACTCAAAGACCGGCCGCATGAGGCCGATTCTAAACTAGTTGGGTTACTTCTCCGGTGCGAACAGCCACGACTTCAGTCTTGCCCTATTTCCGGTGCTACAATCAGTTTTCCTATGCGCCGGACGCGCCCGTTTCGAGTGGCCGTTTTTTGCCTGCTCCTGGTGGCGCCGCTCTACGCCGCTTCGCACAAGTCGCCGGCAACGCGCATCGACCTAATCCTCTCCGAACCCGACCTGGCCCGCGGATTCTGGGGTATCCAGGTTGTCTCACTCAGCAGCGGCCGGGTGCTCTACGAGCATAATGCCGACAAGCTGTTCACCCCTGCGTCCAATACCAAGCTGTTTACCACCGCCGCCGCCCTGGCGCTGATCGGGCCGGACTATACCTTTCGCACGACGGTAGAGACCAACGGAACGCTCGACAAGCATGGACGCCTGACCGGCGATCTGCTTCTCGTGGGGCGAGGCGATCCCAATCTGTCGGGCCGCGAGTTGCCCTACGCCCTGCACACCGAACGTACCGACCATCCCATTGAGGCGCTCGAACAATTGGCCGACGAGGTGGTGCAGAAAGGCGTGAAATACGTAGACGGCGACGTTATCGCCGACGATTCCTACTTCGCCTTCGAGCGCTACGGCGAAGGCTGGAGCCAGGACGATCTGGTTTGGGCCGATGGCGCTCCAGTCTCCGCCCTTACCACCAACGATAACGTTGTTTTCGTCAATATTCTGCCCGCTGACCGCGCCGGCGAGCACGCCTTCGTCAACATCACCCCCTTTGCCGACTACTACCACGTTGACAATCGCATGATCACCACGCCGGCCGGCACCGGCCGCAGGATCTTCATCAACCGCGAGCCCGGCTCCACGGTCCTGACGATCTGGGGCAACATGCCGCTCGATGATGCGGGCGCGAACGAGGCTCTTGCCATTGAGGATCCGGCCGAGTTTGCCGCAGGTCTATTCCGCCAACTGTTGGAGAAGCGCGGGGTGGTGATCTACGGCCAGCAGCGTACCCGCCATACCGACCTGGCAAGTTTGTCCACCTTTACCGTCACCGCCCTGGCCCCGGCGCGCGGCGGCGCCGAGCCCTCACGCGCGCTGCAGAACCAGCCCCTGGTGCTGGCCAGCCATGAATCCAAACCCCTGATGGAGGATGTCAGGGTTATCAATAAGGTCAGCCAGAACTTGCACGCGGAGATTCTGCTGCGGCTGCTCGGCCGCGAGAAGGGAACTGCCGGCACCGTCGAAGGCGGACTGGAAGTGATGCGCGGATTCCTGAACAACGTCGGCGTGCCGCCCGACCAGTATGTTTTCTACGACGGTTCGGGACTTTCTCGCCAGAACCTGGTGACCCCGAGCGCCGTGGTGCTGCTGCTGCGCTACGCCGCTCAGCAAGCCTGGGGTGCAAGCTTCCGCGACACCCTGCCGGTCGCGGGCGTGGACGGTTCCCTCGCCGAGCGTTTCACCGATGAAGATGTACAGGGGCGCGTGCGAGGCAAGACCGGATCCTTGGGAGGCGTCAAGACTCTGTCCGGCTATGCCACCACGGTTCGCGGCGAAGAGGTCGCGTTTTCCATCCTGACCAACAATCTCAACCTGCCCAGCAAGCGGGTTACCGACGCCATTGACGATGTCGTCGGGGCAATTGTGGCCGACGGTCCCGCCAAAAAGAAGAAGTAGCAGGAAAGCCTGGCTGATTCCGGGCATCGGGGCGGACTGCCCCAATCGGCTATCTCGCCATCCGCTTGGCCTGCCGGCTCCGCATCGCCCCTAGCGCGCCCCGACCCGTACCCGTGGGCGGCTTGCGCATCCCTTCGAGCAGATCCTTGAGGACAACGGCGTTGTTGTATTGCTCATTCTTTGATCCGAACAGGAGGGTGAGATTCTTGGGCCGCGCGGCCATGCGGTAAAGCTGGTTGAGGGCCTCAAGCGCCTCCGGCTGGACCAGTTCCTTGAGATAGCGCTTGCGAAACGCCAACCACGCCTCGGGGCGGGCGTGAAACCAGTGTCGCAAGCCATCTGACGGTGCCAGATCGCGCAGCCAGGCGTGGAGCGCGGCCCGGTCCTTGCTCACTCCGCGGGGCCACAGGCGGTCCACCAGAACCCGGGTGCCGTCGCCCGGCATCCGTTTGGCGTAGATTCGTTTCACCCGAATTCGTTTGCTCGCAACTGGCATCGCTGTCCCCTATTATTCTAACGTGAACGACGCTGCGACTGAGGAGCCGATGAAATCAAGGGGTCGTCTGTTCAATCTTAAATCCGCTGTCGTTCTCTCGGTTCCGGTCGTCATTTTAGTTTCGTTGACCGGATGCACGGCAGAACGCCGCAAAAGCGATGTCGAATTGGGACTCAATCCGCGGCAGGCAGCCGGACGCCGGGTCTTCGACGACCGTTGCGCCCGTTGCCACGAAGCGTATTCTTCCCGAGGGAAAAAAGGGCCCGGTCTTGCGGGACTATTCAACCAACAGTATCTGTCGAAGAGCGGTCTGCCGGCCAATGACGAGCAGATCGGCGACATCGTTCGCGACGGGCGCACCGACATGCCGGCCTACGGAGACGTGCTGACCCAAAAGCAGATGGAGGATCTGATGGCGTACCTGCATACCCTGTGACCCGACGCCGGCCGTCGTTTTCGAATCACCTCGCCCCTCCGAACCGGCGGCCGTTGACTTCCACTGTTCCGGACGAGTAGATTTCTTCAACGCTTTCTTTTCGTTCTTTCACAAGTCTTTGGTTCGCGCTTCCTCATCACCGTGGTGAGGAATTGGGAAGCGGGTGAGAATCCCGCGCTGCCGCGCAACTGTAAGCGAGGAAATTGCAGCCGGTCACTGGGAGATTCCTGGGAAGGCCGGTTGCCCTGACGGACGGTGTAGAACCGCCCTTTACTCGCAAGCCAGGAGACCGGTGCGAACCGCCAACCCCAACCCCTTTCGCGTGCAAAGGAGGAGTGAATGCGTTTCTTTGCTGGTTTCATTTCCCTACTCGTCCTGCTGACGGTAGCTTCGGCTGCCGAGCTCAAAATCAAAGTCATCGATCCTCAATCTGCCGCAGTCGCCGGGGCACAAATCGAACTGCTCGAACCCGGCGGCACGGTCCGGCTCGGAGTCAAAACCAGCTCTGCCGAAGGACTGGCGGTCTTTCGTACCGCGGGTACCGGACCCTATGCCGTGCGGGTTCTTGCCCAAGGTTTCGCCGCGCAGCGGACCGATGTGCCGGCTTCCTCTTCGGGAGCTGTTACCGTCCAACTCCGGCTGGCAACGGCCGCCGAAACCATCGTGGTTACGGCAACTCGCAGCCCGGTNNTGCGGCCAACGACGGGTTGCGTTTTCTTCCGGGTGCAATCGTGGACACCACCGGCCAGCGGGGCGGACTGGCATCGCTTTTTGTGCGCGGTGGCGATTCCACCTACAACAAAGTGATCGTCGACGGCGTCACCATCAACACGCCGGGAGGGGGTTTTGATTTTGGGACCCTCCCCTTGACCGAGGCCGACCACTTGGAATTTATGCGCGGTGCGCAGAGCACGTTGTACGGTTCCGACGCGATGACGAGCGTTGTGCAAGTCTGGACTCGCACCGGCAGCACACCAGTTCCTGAATTGCGTTTCGGTGCTGACGGCGGCAACCTCGGAACCGGGCACGGCTATGCTTCGCTCGCCGGGGCCCGCGGTCGCTTCGACTACGACGTGTTCGGCGATCAGTTCAACACCGACGGCGCGGGAATCAATGACGCGTATTCCGATTCTCTCGAAGGCGCTAACCTTGGGGTTGCGCTGAGCGATCAAGTTTCTCTTCGCGTCCGATTTCGCCACTCCAACAGCCATACCGGCGTGCCCGGGGAATGGGACTTCAACGGACAGGCGCTCGATCCGCCGGACCCAGGCGAGTGGTCGCAACTCAATAACCTGATTGGAAGTGTCGAACTCAGCGTGGTCGGTCCTTCCGGCTGGCAGCACCGCTTCACCGGGTTCGACTACAACTATCGCTACACCGACCTGAACCTCAACGGCGACCCTGCGCGAGTGGATGCATTTGGAGATCAGTTCGACGTTCCATCGCATCAGTTCGACGATATTAATCGCGTGGGTTTTGAATATCAGGGCGACGATGTGGAGCGAAGCTGGACCCACACCACTTTCGGCTTCCGCACCGAGGATGAAAACGGTTTTCTCGGCGACCTCGATTTTCCGCCGCAGACCCACGGCCAGCGTCTGAACGACGACGTGTACGGGCAGCAGCAGGTCATACTGGGCCGCCTCTCGGTGATTGCCGGCGCGCGCTTCGTGCACAACAGCGAATTCGGCAATGCCGGCCTGCCTCGGGTGGCGTTGACTCTGCTGGCATTTCGCGGCGGCCAAACCTTCTCCGGAACCCGTTTGCATTTTTCCTACGCCACTGGATTCAAGGAGCCCGCCCTCGACCAGACTTTTGCCGGTCCTCCATTCTTTGTCGCGAACCCCGGCTTGCGGCCGGAGCGCAACCGGGCCTTAGAGGCCGGTTTTCAGCAGGACTTCTGGGGCGGCCGGTATGCGCTGACCGCAACCTATTTCAACAATCTCTTTCGCGACCAGATTGAGTACGCAACCGCCGACCCGGTGACCTTTGCCGGCCAGTACTTCAATGTGAACCGTTCTCTCGCCCATGGCGCCGAAGTCGAGCTGCAAGCCAAAATCAAGTCGACCCTATCTTTAAACACGTCCTACACCTATACCTCAACTCAAATTCTCGAAGCTCCTCTGTGCACCCCGGCGAATTTCTGCGATACCGTCTACGACGCCGGGAATCCATTTTTGCGGCGTCCCAAACATTCGGGCAGCCTCCTGCTCACCTATCTGGGAAAGCACTGGGGAGGGAATCTCGGCGGAGGTTTCGTGGGGCGTCGCTTTGACTCGGATTTCCTGGGATTCGGAATCGACCATGCGGCGGGCTATGTACGCGTCGATGCGGGCGGCTGGTACGCCCTGAATTCCCGTGTGACGGCCTACGCGAACGTCGAGAATGTTCTCGATAAGCAGTACAACGAGGTGGTCGGATATCCAGCCTTGCCGGTGAATTTTCGATTGGGTTTACGATTCAGAATCGGCGGGGAGTAATACCTGGTCAGGACAGCGGCCGGTCTCCGCAAGGGACCAACGGCATGAGAGCGGCGGATTTCGTTCCCTGATACTTGCTGCGAGCGATCATCAACTTCTCGAGTTCCTGGCTGTTGAGCGGCTGCTGCCGCCCGAGGAGGTGCGTCACCAGGGCGATCTGGGCGAAATGTTCCACCGTTTCCATCTTCANNTCGGCCCCGTAGGCCACTACCCCGTGGTTCGACATCAGAATGGCATCGTAGTCAGGAATCAGCGGCTCGAGCGATTTGCTCAGCTCGGGCGTCCCCGGCGTTCCGTACTTGGCGAGCGGAATCGAGCCCAATCCGATGACCACTTCGCAGACCAATGGCTTATTGAGGGCCATCCCCGCGGCGGCAAAGCCCGTCGCCGTGGGCGGGTGGGCGTGCACCACCGCCTGCACGTCGGGCCGCAGTTTGTAAATCAGCAAATGCATGGCGATTTCGCTCGATACATCCCGGCGNNGCAGCATCCTGCCGAGGGAGACAATTTCGCGCCGGTATCGGGCTTCGCAACGCATGAGAGAGGCGGTCGGGGGGTCGACCCGCCTAGTCCGCGTATCGTACCTCACATCCGTGGGCGGAAACAATGATGTTTACACAAATTGACGGAAGTTCGTGAGGCTGCTTTCTCGCACTCCGCGTCTTTGAAGATCCTTATAATTCCTCCTGCGTGTTGGTCTCCGACTTCAACTATTCCCTGCCGCCCAGCCTGATTGCGCAAGAACCCCTTGCCGACCGAGCGGCCTCTCGTCTGCTGCGGGTGAGCCGGGCTTCGGGCGAGCTCTCGAACCGCGGGTTCGGCGAGTTCCCCGACCTGTTGCGGGCAGGCGACCTGCTCGTATGCAATGATTCGCGAGTCTTTCCGGCACGCCTCTTTGGCCGCAGGGGCGGGGAAAAAGTCCAGCCAGCAGGCCCGCGCAACCCTGCCGGGGGCGAATTCTTGCGCGGCAAAGTGGAGGTCCTGCTCACCGGACGAGTCGCCGAGGACCGAGACGAATGGGAGTGCCTGGTCCGCCCCGGACGTAAAATCGGCGTCGGCGAGCGACTGCTCTTTGGCGAGGAAGACGAACTCGAAGCCGAGGTCGTGGCCCGAGGCAGCTTCGGAGAGCGCCGGATTCGATTTCGACCGGTGGCCGACTTTTTTGCCCGGCTCGACCGCCTCGGCCATGTGCCGCTGCCGCCCTATATCAACCGGGGGGATCTTCTGGCTGATCGCGATCGCTACCAGACGGTCTATGCGCGCGAGCCAGGTTCGGTGGCCGCCCCCACCGCCGGGCTGCACTTCACCCGGGAAATTCTTTCTCGCATCCAAGCCCGAGGCATTGCAACCGCCCAGATCACTTTGCACGTTGGGCTTGGAACCTTCCAGCCGGTGCGGGTGGAGCGCGTCGAGGATCATAAGCTGCACCGCGAAATCTGCCAGATTTCTCCCGCCGCCGCGGAGGCCATCAATCGCGCTCTCGATGAGGGCCGGCGCATAGTTGCAGTCGGAACCACAAGCGCGCGGACGCTCGAGTACTGCGCTGCGCAGTCGGCCGACGGCAGAGTCCAGCCCGGGACGCTCGAAGCGGACATTTTCATCTACCCGGGATACCAATTCCGCGTGGTGGGAGGGTTGCTGACCAATTTCCATCTTCCGCAATCCACCCTGCTCATGCTGGTGTGCGCGTTCGGGGGAAAACAGCACGTGCTCGACGCCTACCGGCACGCCGTCGAGCACGCCTACCGCTTCTATTCCTATGGAGACTGCATGTTCCTCGAGTAACCAGGTGTGATCCAACCCCCTGGTCCCGGCCCTTACAGAATCGCCGCTCCACCGCTGCCTGCCCACCGCCCTCCGGAACCGGTGGCCGTAAACTGAGGACTACCAATCGCTGTTAAACTTACCCGTTGCCCGCCAAGAAAAAAGTCTCGCCGGTCGAAGACGCGGTCTCGCCTGTGCCCCAGCCTGTCCCTGTCCCTTGCGGCGGGGACTCGATTTTTCTGGTCGACGCTATGTCGTTCATCTTTCGCGCCTATCACGCCATGGCGCGGCAGCGCGGCATGTCCACCAAGACCGGACTTCCGACGGCGGCGATCTATGTCTTCGTGAACATGCTGCGCAAATTGCGCGACGATTTTTCGCCCAAATACTTGGCGGCGGTGTTCGATCTGGCCGGACCCACCTTTCGCGATCAGCAGGCGAAAGCCATCACCAGTGTCCGCCGTTTCGACTCGAAGACGCAGACTTTTCAGGAGGTTGCCTACCACGGGTACAAAGCCAATCGCAGCGAGATGCCCGCCGACCTGGCGCAACAGTTGCCCCACATCCGCCGCGCGCTCGAAGCGTACCGCATCCCCATCCTTGAACTCGAGGGCTATGAAGCGGATGACGTGATCGGCACCCTGGCGCTCCAGGCTGCGCAACAGTCCTATTCGGTGTTTGTCGTGTCCAGTGACAAGGACATGCTGCAGTTGGTGAACGAGCGGGTCCTGGTGCTCAATCCTCCGAAGGAAAATCTGATCTGCGACCGGGCGAAAGTAGAGGAGATTTTGGGCGTCGCACCGGAGCGGGTGGTCGATGTCATGGCCCTGCGGGGAGACGCCATCGATAACATCCCGGGCGCCCCGGGCATCGGCGATAAGGGATCGGTCGAGCTGGTCAGGCGCTTCGGCACGGTCGAGCAGGTGCTCGATCACGCCGCGGAGATCGAAAAAAAGACCTACCGCGAATCGCTGCAGAACAATCGCCAAGCCGTGATGATCAGCAAGCAGCTCGCCACCATCGACTGCCATGTCCCGATCGAGCTGGATATCGATCGGATGACGGCGGGTGCCCCGGATCTCCAGGCTCTCCGCGAACTGTTCACCGAACTGGAGTTCACATCACTGCTCAAGGAACTCCTGCCGGTTGTAGCGCTGACCGACGTCCGGTACAGCGACGCAAAATCGGCGGCGGATGTCGAAGCCGTGCTCCACTCGGTTCCCGCAAGCGGTGCGGTGGCGATCGCGACCGAAGCAGAGATGCCTGCGCCCGGCCAGGAAGGGGAACAGGAAGAGGACGAGCCCCAGGAAAGCATGCTGTCCCTCACCGCGGGGCCTTCCCCAGAGCCACGGCGGCCGCCGAATCTTGCGATCTCCGCCGTCCCCGGTGTCGCCGCGACCATTTCCGGGGACGCGGACCAGGCCCGAGCGCGCCTCAGTTCCGCACTGGCGGACGCCGCCATCCCTAAAAGCGTTCATGACTACAAAGCGGCGATTCACGCGCTCGATCCGCATGGCATCGAACTGCGCAATGTGCAGCACGATCCCATGCTTTATTCCTACCTGCTCGATCCCACCTACTCGTCGCATCGTCTCGCCGACGTAGCGCTGCGCCGTTTNNGAAGAGGCCGGCCTCGAGAAGTTGTATGCGGAGGTCGATTTGCCTCTGGTCCCGGTGCTCGCCCGTATGGAACAGGCCGGGGTCAAAATCGATCGTTTGGCGTTATCGGAAATGTCGTCTCGTCTGGAGCGGGATCTTGATTCGAAAGGCAAGGAAATCTACGAGCGCGCCGGACTGGAGTTCAACATCAACTCGCCCAAGCAACTGGGCGACGTGCTATTCAACAAACTGAATCTCCCGAAGCCGGTGAAATATGGGAAAGGAAAGACCATCTCGACCGCAGTGGACGTCCTCGAAGGACTCGCCGCCGCGCACGAGGTTCCCAAG
>PKYX01000116.1:0-9830 GCA_003132825.1 Acidobacteriaceae bacterium | reverse complement strand
TTGTCCTCCGCTAACCCCAACCTGCAAAACATCCCCATCCGCACCGAACTCGGCCGCGAAATTCGTGCGGCATTCACGGTCGAGCCCGGCCATGTGCTGCTGGCTGCCGATTATTCGCAAATCGAGCTGCGGCTGTTGGCCCACTTTTCCCAAGATCCGTTGCTGGTCGAAGCCTACCGACGCGGCGATGACATCCACACTTTGACCGCCTCGCAAGTGTTCGGGGTGCCGCCGCTGCTGGTCACCCCCGAGCACCGCCGGCAGGCCAAGGTGGTGAACTTCGGCATCGTGTACGGCCTGTCCGCCTTCGGCTTATCGCAACAGCTCGGCATTGACCCCAGTGAAGCCCGGCACTTCATCCACGCATATTTCGAGAAGTACAAGGGGGTGCGAGCCTTTATCGACAAAACGCTCGAAGATGCCCGCCGCGAGCAGAAGGTAAGGACGATGTTCGGCCGGGTGCGCCCCATCCCCGACATCAACAGTAAGAACGCCAACCTCCGCGGCTTCGCCGAGCGCACCGCGGTGAACACGCCTTTGCAAGGCACCGCAGCGGATTTGATCAAGATGGCGATGATTCGCATTGATGCCGCGTTGCGCGAACAGGGGCGAGGCTCGACCATGACGCTTCAGGTGCACGATGAGTTGGTGTTTGAAATTCCGGAGGCGGAGATCGATGCGGTGAAAAGACTGGTACGAGAGCAGATGGAGAACGTCCATCCTTTGACCGTGCCGCTATTGGTCGAGGTCGGGGTCGGAGCGAACTGGCGGGATTTGGAGTAAGGCGAGCCCACAAGAGCGCAGCAGAACGAGAGGCCGCCCCACCTAGAAGATTTTCCGGGAGTCGAGCAGGATGGTCACCGGGCCATCATTCGCCAACTCGACCGTCATCTTCTCCTGAAAGCGGCCAGTTTGGCAGGCCAGGCCGGCGGCGCGGACGCGCTCGACGAAGTATTCGTAGAGTTCCCGGGCTTGGGCCGGCGGCGCCGCGGCGTCAAACGACGGCCGCTTGCCGCGGCGCAGGTCGCCGTAAAGTGTGAACTGCGACACCACCAGGACTTCAGCCCCAACCTCGGCGGGAGCCAGACTCATTTTCCCGTTCGCATCTTCGAAAATGCGCGCGCCGGCGATTTTCTCCGCGAGGTAGTGAGCGTCGGACCTGGAATCGGTGCCGGCCACGCCGAGCAATACCACGATCCCGCGTCCGATCTTGCCGATGACTTCTCGATTGACCGCGACTTGGGCGCGGCTCACGCGCTGGATTACGGCTCGCATAGCAGCCAGTTTCCGGGTTGTGCCTTCCTCTGGCAAGGCGAAACCCCCGGGCGCCTCCGCTTTCCTGTTTGGTTCGATCGCCAACCGGTTGACCGCGGCGGCGGCCAGCCGTTAGGATTCGGTGGGGCGTTCGTCGATCTGCAGTAGCCAACTTCGAGAGTGCGGAACTGTTCCTTTACACTCATTCGTGCCCCCCAGTACACTACTCCTTCTCCTTTTCATGCTTCCGGAGGGGAGGGGGTTTTTATGGTTAGCGACGGGAAGAAAGAAGTGGTTGAAAAAGTGAAGCAGCTCATCTCCGAACAATTGGGTGTGGACGAGGCGGAAGTCACCCCCAGCGCCTCGTTCGTAGACGATTTAGGCGCGGATTCCTTGGACCAGGTCGAACTGGTGATGGCGCTCGAAGAAGCCTATGATTTGGAGATTTCCGACGCAGATGCGGAAAAGATCCTGACTGTGCAAGATGCCATCAGTTACGTCGAGAAGCACGCCAAGGTCAGCAAATAACCAGCCAACGCCGGGTAATCCGGCGNNATGGCAGCCGTTGACGAAAAAGTGAAGCAGATCATTGTGGAGCAACTGGGAGTAGACGAGGCCGAAGTGACCTCCACCGCCTCCTTCGTGGACGATTTGGGCGCTGACTCCCTGGACACGGTCGAACTGGTCATGGCTTTCGAAGAGGCCTTCGAGATTGAAATTCCCGATGAGGACGCGGAGAAGATCCGCACGGTGCAGGATGCGGTCGAGTACATTGGGAAGCACGCGAAAGGCGGGAAGTAGTTGGGACGCAGAGTCGTAGTTACAGGCATTGGCCTGATCTGCGGCGTGGGAAACACCACGGAAGCGGTCTGGCAGAACCTGCTCGCGGGCAAGAGCGGTGTGGCTCGGATCGCGCAATTTGACCCCTCCCTGTTTGCCTGCAGGATCGCGGCGGAAGTCAAAAACTTCGATCCCTTGCTGTTCATCGAAAAAAAAGAGCTGAAGAAGATGGGGCGCTTCATCCACCTTGCGCTGGCAGCGGCGGCGGAGGCCATGAAAGCCTCCGGGCTCGAGGTGCCCTCGGAGCTGGCACCCCGGGTGGGAGTGCACATCGGGTCGGGAATCGGCGGCTTCGACGTCATTGAGCGCGAGCATTTGAACCTGTTGCATGGCGGGCCACGCAGGATTTCTCCTTTCTTCATTCCCGCGGCAATCGTCAATCTGGCGGCCGGACACATCAGCATCCGCTACAACGCCAAGGGGCCGAACGAGGCTACCTGCACCGCCTGCACATCGAGCGCCCATGCTGTCGGAGACGCGTTCAAAATCATCTCCCGTTGCGCTGCCGATGTCATGATCGCGGGCGGTACCGAGGCGGCCATCACTCCCATGGGTGTTGGGGGTTTCGCCGCCATGCGAGCGCTTTCGACGCGCAACGATGAGCCCGAGAAGGCCAGTCGGCCTTGGGATTCGGGGCGCGACGGATTCGTGATCGGGGAAGGCGCCGGCATTCTGATTCTGGAGGAACTGGAATTCGCGCGGCGCCGGGGAGCCAAAATCTTGGCGGAGATTGTGGGCTACGGCATGAGCGGCGATGCGTACCATATTACGCAGCCCGCGGAGAATGGCGACGGCGCCTACCGCGTGATGCTGAATACTCTCGAAGACGCCAAGGTGCCGCCCAGCCAGGTGGGCTACATCAACGCCCACGGAACCTCCACCGATATTGGCGACCGGCTGGAAACCGTTGCCATCAAGCGCGCCTTCGGCGAGCACGCCTTCAAGCTGGCGGTGAGTTCGACCAAGTCCATGACGGGGCACCTGCTGGGCGGGGCCGGCGGACTGGAAGCCGGCATTACCGTGCTCGCTCTGCGCGACCAGATCCTTCCGCCCACGGTGAACCTGGACAACCCCGATGCGGATTGCGACCTGGACTACGTCCCGAACCATGCCCGCAAAGCCGAACTGGAATATGCCATGTCGAACTCTTTTGGCTTCGGGGGCACAAACGGGGCTCTGCTTTTCCGCCGCTGGAGCGAGTAACCTGCCCAGGTGGTTACCTCGTAGCCTCTGCCCGGCAGGGGGGATTCGTTAGATTTCCCTAGGAAAACCTGGGGTTACTCGGCAGCTCTAAATCTCCACAACCCCAGTCAGGACAATAACAAACGCGCGTCGGTCCATTGCCCAGAATGGCACTTTGGCCTTTTATAACTGTCCTTCCGATCCTATGCGAACCGGTCTGAGGCAGGCCAGAATAATAGAGGCTCAGGACACAAATGCCCACGGCTATGGACAAATCGTTCGAAACTGTTGCTTCCTCAATGCTTCCCTCAAGAAAGGCTTCCGCCCGGGTGGCTCTGGTCGGTATCATGGAATCGGGCAGAATCCTGTTATCTGAGTGTTTCAGGCAGTTCGGCATCGAGGCCGTCGTGATGGGCGGAGACGCGCCGGAACGCCTGAAACGCGAGAAATTTGCGGCCTGCGTGCTCAGCCTAGCTCCAGGCGCGGAGACCGTCATGGAATCGGTGCGCACTTCGCCCTCCAACAGCCGCATGGTGCTCTACGGGCTGGGGGGGAGCGTGCAGGAGGCAATGCGGTACTCGAAATACGGCATCAACGCCGTGTTCAATGAGCCTCTGGAGCGGCCGGCGGCCCTGAAACTGGTGCGGGCCACACAAATGCTCGTATTTCACGAGTTCCGCCGCTACGTGCGCATCCCGGTCATCACCGAAGTTTCGGTCGTTACCTCGGACAGCCGGCGCTTTTCCGCTACCAGCCAGGAGATCAGCTCGGGAGGAATGTCGTTGCAAAGTGGTGAGCTCGTCAGCATCGGCCAGGCCGTCGAAATCTCCTTTGCCTTGTTGACTCTGCCCCGGATTTGGGTTCACAGCTCAATAAGCTGGCGCAAACCATCGAGCAAGAGCTTTGGCATCCGCTTTGATCCCAAGGACGATCGCCGTCAGCGCATCAAGGAGTGGATCGACGCCTATCTGGAAAACTAGTCGCTCGATTCGCTTGCGGGTCTTGCAGCGAGACCTCGGGTCATCCGGTGGGCGAAGGTCGATCGCGGTCCCGGGCGCGGCGACCCACCCTCAGCCCGCCCAGCCTTGCTGCCGGTTTCGAGAATTGACCAGGCTCCTGTAAAATCAAAGATGTAGATGGCTGCAAACCCTCAATTTGTGCAGATCGACCTGGCCTCTCCCGTGCGGCAGGCGAAACCTTCATGGCTGCGGGCCAAGGCGCCGGTGGGCGAACAGTTCCACAATCTGAAAAAGCTGGCGCGAGGCCTCCAGCTACACACCGTTTGCGAATCAGCGCAGTGCCCCAATATCGGCGAGTGCTGGAACCACCGCACCGCGACGTTCATGTTGCTCGGCGAGCTCTGCACCCGACGCTGCGGTTTCTGTGCCGTGCCGAAGGGCAAACCCGGGCCGCTCGACTGGGACGAGCCCCGCCGCGTGGCCGAGGCGGTGGCTACGCTCGGCTTGAAACACGCGGTCGTGACCAGCGTCAATCGGGACGATGACAATTTGGGCGGAGCGCGGATCTTCGCGGAAACCATCCGTCAGATCCGGGCATTCTCACCCGGGTGCCGGGTGGAGGTTCTGATTCCCGATTTCCAAGGCCTCGACCAGGCGCTCTCGATCGTCCTCGACGCACAGCCCGATATCCTCAATCACAACACCGAAACCGTGCCCCGGCTTTACCGAGTGGCGCGCTCCGGAGCGCGTTACGAACGCACCCTCGCGCTCCTCGAGAAGGCCAAGAGGTTCTCTCCCGGGATGGTCACCAAGAGCGGGGTCATGGTCGGTCTCGGGGAAACCATGTCCGAACTGGTGGAGGTCTTCCGCGACCTGGGCTCGCGCGGCGTGGATATCCTCACGGTGGGCCAGTACTTGCGGCCCTCGCGCGATCATCTTCCGATCGCCCGCTTCTACACCCCGAATGAATTCCAATCTCTGAAACAGGAAGCTTTGCGCTTCGGGTTCCGTCACGTGGAATCCGGTCCCATGGTGCGCTCCAGCTACCACGCGCACGAACAGGCGGCCGCCACGTCCCCCCAGAGCGCGTGAAAGAAAGCGTGAACACCGATTGCAGCCATTGCTCGCTATGACGACGACGCCGGCAGAACCCACGATCGACGATTATCTCCGCAAACGATTGAGGCCCGTCGAGGGTGCGATTCCCCAGTTGCCGGGAATCGACATGTACGGCAACTCCATTCCCGCGGGCAGCGTGGGCGGCGACCTCTTTGAGTACCTCAATTTTCAGCAGCGCTACAACATCGATGCGCGCATCGCGCAAGCCAACAAGCTGTCCAAGCAATATCTGGAGCCGCTTTCGAAGGGCGCGACCCCGCGCAATGCGGTGGACGAGCACGTGCGATGGTTGCAGTCCAAAGCCGGGTATAGTACGGCGGACGCCGCGGCGTACCGCAAAGCGAAAAGCTCAGAACAGCTAAGAGTTGCGGAAAATCTGCAGGAGCTCTACACCACCGCGGGAGTGCTGCTGGTGGATGCGCAGGGGCATGGAATCATCGGGGCGAAGATAGCATCGACCGTGCATGATACGTTTCATGCCTTCATGCTCTCCGAGCTCGATCGCAACGGGAGACCGACCACCGATCTGTTCGAGAAGCTCAACCTACGCCTGGCGCAGTCGGTCACGGCGCGCAACGCCTTGGGCTGGAAAGACGACAGCTCGCGGGAGATAGCCACAATGCTCTATGGCGAGATACGGCCAGGCGGACATTTCCGCTTTGTGAACTTCGGCCATCCGCCGCCCCTGGTGTTCTCCGCGAAATACGGAAAGTTTATGGAGGTCTGTAAGGAGCGCATGGTGCAATTTCTGGCGCTCGGACTGGAGATTGCCGAGGACCATCCCGACCGCAACAAATACTTCTCCATGAAGCTGAGGAAGAGGCAGATCGACTCCTCGGACGTCGCGGAAATTACGCTCATGGGCCAGGGCGACATCCTGTTCTTGTACACCGACGGCGTTTACGACGGGAGCGACGAACAGGACCGGGGGCAAATCGAGGAAATCATCGGGCAGCACAAGGACCACTCGGCGAAGGAGATCTGCAACGCCGTCTTGGACTATGCCCTCAAGCAGGATGAGCACCTGCGCCAAATCGATCAGCCGGACGTGATCGATGACAAGACCGTATTCATCATCAAGAGCGGGTAAACCGGGTGGTCAAGCCGGTCCGATAGGGGCGGCATGCTGGCGCGAGCGGTCCGCGGATGTCGCCACCCGCGCTAGGCAAAAACCTCGCCGGGAAGAGCCGTCAAGGTTCGCGACGCCAAGGTGTTCTGGACGATCCGTTTGGGCAGTTCCGTAGTGGACCAATCCACTTGCTTGCGTTCGATGCGCAACTGCAGCGAGCGCTCAATCTGCCGCAGTCCGAGAACCTCGGCTCCCGCCGCGAGCGTCGAAGCCAGGCCCGGGCAACCCATTCGCCCGGTGCGCCCGACGCGATGGATGAAGTCTTCCGCCAGGTTCGGCAGATCGTAGTTGATTACGTGCGCCACGTCATCCACATGCAATCCGCGGGAGGCTACGTCGGTGGCTACCAGAATCTTGAAGCGGCCTTGCTGAAATCCTGCCAGCGCTCCGTTGCGTTGCGACTGCGACCGATCGCCGTGAATCATGGCGACGGAGAAACCGTCGCGCATCAATTCCTTGGCCAGGCGCTCGGTGCTGCGCTTGGTGCGCGCGAACACCAAGGTTTGCCCTTTCTCGGAATACAGCAACTGACGTAGGACATCCATCTTTTCCGTGGGGCGCACTTCGAAAGCCTGAAGCTGCACGCTCTCCACCGGTTTGAGGACTGAGCCGGCAGCGACACGCACCGGGTCCCGCATGGAGTCACGCACCAGCCCGGCGACCGACTGCTCCATGGTGGCCGAGAAGCATAGCGTCTGCCTGCGTTGTGGCAGCACCTCAACAATGCGACGGATGGCGGGCAGAAAACCCATATCCATCATGCGGTCGGCCTCATCGAGAACCAGGATTTTCAGCTGCCGCAGATCGACCAGCTTGCGGGTGATGAAATCCTGCAGCCGTCCCGGGGTTGCGATCACTAGACTGGCTCCCGCGCGCAAGGCTGCAATCTGCGCTTTCTCCGAAAGGCCGCCGATGACCAGGGCCGATTTCGACAGGTTCCGGCCGCGAAGTTTCTCGTATTCGGCGTTGACTTGCATGGCCAGTTCGCGCGTCGGCAGCAGCACCAGAGCGTGTATCTGGCGCATCGGTTCTTGCTGCAACCGTTCGATGATGGGCACCAGGAAGGCCAGGGTTTTTCCAGTTCCGGTCTGCGCCGTGGCCAGGACGTCCTTGCCAGCGAGGGCATGTGGGATGGCTAGCGCCTGAATGGGAGTGGGGGTAGTAAATTGAGCTTCCGCCAACTTGTGCTGTAAAGCAGGAGAAAGCGGTAGTGCTACAAATGTTGTCATTCGAGCTTTGAATTCTTTCTGGAGGGGCGTGTCGTCAGACACTCAGACTCTCGTCATGGGTTCCCATGCCGCTCACATTAATTTTGGGTGTTGAACTAAACGGCAGGCAGGAAAAGCGGAAGGTTGATCGGATCCAACGACGGATCTAAGCCAACAACTGATCTGATCCAAACAGCGGATCACCGCGTGACGAGCGAACCGTAACAACGACGACTCGCTGAGTATAGCAGAGGGTCTATCCCGGCACCTAGTTCAATCAGAACTTTGGTGTTGTCCGACCAGTTCCCCAGTTTGCGTCTCTCAATCTCCCCGGGTGGGCCTTGTGACGGTGATTGCAGGCTTTTAGCGCTGGGCCGCTCAAAACAAAGGTATAAGCGCTACGGCACTCCAGAGCAGCCGCCCCCGCAACCGAGGCTTTGGCTTGGCAGATCCGGGCCCAGGGGCTGACATCAGGAGCCGACTCAGAAGACCTTGACGTGGATGGTCAGATACTTTTTGGGATCTTCCCGGATGGCTTTCACCAATTCGCGGGCCTCGATCAGCATCTGATTCGAGTTGTTGTAGAGAGCGGGATCCTGCAACAACTTGCCCGCCGTACCCTCCCCGGGCGCCAGTCGGTCGGCGACAACGGAGAGTTTGTCGAGCGTGTTCTGCAGTTTGTTGGCAAACTCCTGGTCTTTGGCGAGTTTGCCAATCGCACCCTTCCCGGCCTGGATGTCGTCGGTAAGCTGCTTGACGTTAGCGATGGTCTGGTTGGCGTTGTTGTAAATTGTCTCATCCTTCAGGAGTTTTCCGGCCGTTCCTTTGCCCGCGTTCAGGTCGTCAATCAGGACATTCAGCTTGTCGATTGTTCCATTGGCTTTGTTGTAGAGGGCATCGTCGGAGATTAGTTTCCCCAAGGTGCCGTTGCCCTGGGTGACCTCACCGATCAGCCCCTGAAGCTGATTCACGGTGGCATCCAGCCGGTTGTAGAGCGCGGGGTCATAGATGATTTTGCCGACCGAGCCGTTGCCGCTTTCGATAAAGGCGAGAATGCGGTCGACACGCTTTTCGAGAGCATCCAAGTTTTGCAGCGTTCCCTGGCTGGCTCGGACGACGTCCTCGAAATCGGCCACGGCGTGGGAGGCCAGCTCGTCTCCGTCCTGAACCTCTGCTCCGCGAGCCTGGGCACTGTCGATATCGATATAGGTTTCGCCCAACACGCCGGCGGTCGAGAGTTCGGCGGTAGAGTCTTTGCGCAGGCTGTCGTGATACTTGGTGCTGATCTTCATGGTCACTTCGACCGGAGTCAGCTTCCGTTTCGCATCCGACACAACGCGAATATCATCGACATTGCCGATATCCACGCCGTTCAACCGCACGGGGGCGCCATGCCGCAATCCGCTGGCGTTATCAAAGTACGATCGGAGAATGATTTTCGGGGTGAAAAGTCCGCCGGTATTGCTCATCAGGAAGACGAGAACGGCCAGAGTGATGCTGGCGATCAGCACCGTGAGCCCGACCTTCAGTTGGGACCACTTCAACTGCTTCTGGCTAGGCAAGTTCTCCCCTGAGCAGCGCCGTCACGAAAGGCCCTCATGATGGGTTCTGACGGCGATGACCTGTGAAGCTGAAGAAATCATACCAGACCGCTAGCGGGGCTTCACCCTAGGCGCGTCTTCTGCAGGGTCCCGGTCAGGAGAAGAGCCACAAAATAGGCCGCAGCGCCGCATGCCAGGGTGACGCTGAGACCGTACTGAATCGCGATCACCATGGCCAGAACCGAGCCCAGAACGCTCGAAGCGGCGTTCATGGCCCAGGCCCATTCGACGGCGTTGTCGGCGGGTTGATTGTTCTCGGCTGGGGGAAACTCCGGGGCCGGGAAACTGGCTAAGGCCTTTAGGCCGGTAGGGAACGGCATTCCCATGGCGAAGCCGAGAGGTGCGAGTAGGATCGCGCTGACCAGAAGTTTCGCGACGAAGGGCAAGCCGACGAGCGCATTCAGCAGTCCCGGCAGAATCCATACGTAAAGCAGCAAGACCGCCACGATCCCGAGCAATGCAAACCACGCGTTTCTGGACTCGCCGAGCCACTCGCGGGACGCTAGACTTCCTCCTCCGCTGGCCAACAGGAGCAGGA
>PKYX01000075.1:4689-4921 GCA_003132825.1 Acidobacteriaceae bacterium | reverse complement strand
CGCTGCTGCACTACGCGGATGGAGATAAGCGTTACATTTTGCACCCCGTGGGACTCGAAGTTGGCGCCACGGTTTCCACCGGCGAAGGCTCGGACATTCTTCCGGGAAATGCCATGAAGTTCCGGCACATTCCTCCCGGCACGCAGGTGCACAACCTTGAACTGTATCCGGGCCGTGGCGGCCAAGTCGTTCGCTCGGCGGGTGCTTCGGCGCAGTTGCTGAGCAAAGAAGG
>PKYX01000075.1:0-4649 GCA_003132825.1 Acidobacteriaceae bacterium | reverse complement strand
CGCACGGCGGCGGCGAAGGCAAAGTCAAGGGCAACCATCCGCAAACGCCCTGGGCTTTCCCGACGCTGGGTAAGAAGACGCGGCACAACAAGCGCACGGATAAGAACATCGTCCAGCACCGCAAGTAAACGGGCCGCGAGTAAACGGGCCGGTAGCAAACGAAGCGTTTTGACCAAAGATTGCGGCGCCCCGCGAGCTTTGGGGGAGACGAGTAGCAGACGCGAGAAGCGTGCGGTGCAACGAAAGGCCGCAGGCTGAGAGCTGAAGCGATGCGAGCGACACGAAGCAACAGGCGAACAGCAAGAACGTCCGCGACACGGCGCGGCAGAAGGAAAGTTGCGGTGAAGCGCGCCGCCAAGCGTCTGGTCAAAAGATTGATCAAGCGTTCGGTTAAGCGCGCGGCAATACGGCGCCCCAGCAAGGCGGCGAAGCCGGTCGTCAAGGCTATCGCCAAGTTGGCTCGGCCGGTAAAGGCGGTGATCGCGCCGCCGGTTCCGGTGCTGTACAAGCTGTGCAAGCCGGGCTGGGCGGTGATTGTGGAGCAGATTCAGAATTCGCCGGGTACCCGGTTTGTGTGCCCGTTCTGCCCCATGTCGCACCGGGTGCCTGGGCCGGTGCGCGGATTCAAGAAGATGCGGCGGGCTCAATGGAGCCGGCTGCGGCGAGTGGAGGAGTAAAGGATCGATGGGACGCTCACTGAAAAAGGGTCCGTTTGTAGACGGGCACCTGCGCGTAAAGATGGAAGGTCTCAATACGCGCAGCGAGAAAAAAGTTGTCAAGACCTGGTCGCGCCGCTCGACCATCGTGCCGGAATTTATCGGCCATACCATCGCGGTGCACAACGGGCGGAAATTTATTCCCGTGTATGTGACCGAGCAGATGGTCGGACACAAGCTCGGCGAATTTGCGCCGACGCGCACCTTTAAGGGACACGCCGTGAAAGCGGCGCTCGAGCGTTCCGCGGGCGCGGCACCAGCGGGAGGCGGCGTACCGGCAGCACCGGCGCCCAAGGCATAATTTATGGCTGACGCACAACTACAAGCAACACCGCTCATCGAAGCGCAAGCTGGCGCGCGGCATGTTCGCATGTCGCCGCAAAAGGCGCGCCTGGTGATCGACCTGATTCGCGGGCAAAAAGTGCAGGATGCCCTGCAGACGCTGCGCTTCACTCCGAAGCGCGCCGCCAAGCCCATCGAAAAGCTGCTGCACAGCGCCATCGCCAACGCCGAGCGCAAAGCCGATGACGCCGGAGCGCCGCTCGATGTCGACGAACTCTTCGTTTCGCAGTGTTTCGTCAACGAAGGTCCGCGCTGGAAGCGCATTCGTCCCGCGCCGATGGGCCGCGCGTTTCGCTACCAGAAGCGCACCGCGCATCTGTGGATCGTGGTCCAGGAACATCACGTGGCCGCCGCGGAACGTCACGCCGCCAACATCGCGGAAGCGGAATCGCAAAAGGGCGTGCGTGGCACGGCGCGCCGGGTTCGCAAGGCATTGACCGGGAAGCAAGCCCCCGGAAAAAAGGGCAAGAAGAAGTAACGCCCGCAATTGGGCTAAAGAGGATCAGCATGGGACAGAAAACACACCCGTACGGATTTCGCCTCGGCTACAACAAGCCGTGGAAGTCGCGCTGGTACGCCGATCGCGATTACGCGGAGTTGCTGCACGAAGACGTGAAGCTGCGCAAAGAGCTGAAAGAAAAGCTCAAGAGCGCGGGCATCAGCTCGATCGATATCGAGCGCGCCGCCAACAAGCTGGTAGTGCGCATTTACACCGCGCGGCCCGGCATCATCATCGGGCGCAAGGGCGCGGAAATCGACAAGCTCAAGCTGGAAGTGCAGAAGCGCACTTCGCGCGAGGTCTATGTCGACATCCAGGAGGTGCACAAGCCGGAACTGGACGCCCAGCTGGTTTCGGAGTCGATCGCGCTGCAACTCGAAAAACGCGTCGGCTTCCGGCGGGCCATGCGCAAGGCCGTAGATTCGGCGCTGCGCTTCGGCTGCAAGGGAATCAAGGTTCGGGTGAGTGGCCGCTTGAACGGAAATGAGATTGCACGTTCGGAGTGGTATCTGCAGGGCCGTTTGCCGCTGCACACCCTGCGTGCCGACATCGATTATGGATTTACCGAGGCCCGCACCACCTACGGCGTGATCGGGGTGAAGTGCTGGGTCTATAAAGGCGAGATTCTGCCAGCGAAAAAGCGCGAGCCGGCGCGAGCCGGCGCGTTCTAGATTTCGCTGCGGGCAGAAAGCGAAGCCAAGGGCTGAAATTATGTTGATGCCAAAGAAAGTGAAATACCGCAAGCAGCAGCGCGGACGTATGACCGGCAAGGCCTGGCGCGGCAGCGAGCTGGCTTTCGGAGACTACGGATTGAAAGTACTCGAGCCGGGCTGGATCACCGACCGGCAGATCGAGGCCAGCCGGGTCGCCATGACGCGCTTCGTCAAGCGGGGGGGCAAGATCTGGATCCGTTTGTTTCCGGATAAGCCGGTGACCAAGAAGCCCGCCGAAACCCGTATGGGGAAAGGCAAGGGAGCGCCCGACCACTGGGTGGCGGTGGTTCGTCCCGGCAAGATTCTTTTTGAGATGGAAGGGGTCACCGTCCAAGAGGCCGCGGAAGCGATGCGTCTGGCTTCCCACAAGCTGGCGCTGCGCACCTCCTTCGTGAAGCGGCAATCGGCGGCGCACTAAGCTTTGTTCGGACCAGCGAGATGCGGCAGTCGAGATCTGAGAAGCGAGTCCTGAGTAGCGAGACCGGAACCGAGAACTGAAAATGAAAGCCGAGAAAGTGCGTAACCTGACCGACGAAGAGCTCCGCCAGCAAGAGCGCGAGCTCAACGATCAGCTCTTCAAACTGAAGTTCCAGCTGAACATGGGACAGACGGAGAGTCTGAAAAAGATTCGCGGCCTGCGCAAGGATATTGCGCGGGTGAAGACCATCGCCCGCGAGCGCGAAATCGCCGCGGGCGCAACGGAGACGAAGTAATCATGGCTGAAACCGCAGCAGTCCAGGGACGGCGCAAGGAAGTGGTTGGCGAGGTCGTCTCCAATCGCATGCACAAGACCATCGTGGTCGAGGTGGTGCGCAAGAAGGCGCATCCGTTTTACTTCCGCGTGGTCTCGAAGGACAAGAAGTTCTACGCCCACGACGAGAAGAACGAGGCCCATGTCGGCGACGTGGTGCGGCTCGAGGAAAGCCGGCCGCTCTCGAAACTGAAGCGCTGGCGGCTGAAGGAAATCGTGCGCCGCACTAAGCTCGCGCCCGAGCCCGCGGCCAAGGATTCGAAGTAGGCGCCCGATAGGAGACTGAATCATGGCTGTGATGATGCGATCGATGCTCGAGGTTGCCGACAATTCCGGCGCCCGCAAGCTGCAGATGATCCTGCCGCTCGGCGGTTCCACGGGATTGAACGCCGGGCTGGGTGACGTGATCACGGCCAGCGTGAAAGAGGCTTCGCCGGACGGCCAGACCAAGAAAGGGACTGTGGTCAAGGCGGTCATCGTGCGCACCCGCAAAGAACACCGCCGCCGCGACGGAACCTACATCCGCTTTGATCAGAACGCCGCGGTGCTGATCAATGAGGCGGGTGAGCCGGTGGGGACGCGGGTCTTCGGGCCGGTGGCCCGGGAGCTACGGGACAAGAAGTTTCTGAAGATTGTGTCGTTGGCGCCCGAGGTTCTGTAGCGCCCGGGTGGCCGGCAGAAGTCAGTCAGCACCGCTCGACGGAGAGGATTTTCTGAGCATGAAGACGGTCGAAACAGCGCACAAGCGAGTCAACATCCGGCACAACGACACCGTGAAAGTGATCGCTGGCCGCGACAAGGGCAAAGAAGGCCGTGTGCTGCGCGTGTTTCCCGATGAGGGCAAGGCTCTGGTCGAGCATGTCATGCTGGTGAAAAAGCACGTGCGCCCCAACCCGCAGCGCAATGTGAAGGGTGGAATCGCCGAGCAGGAAAGTCGGATTTCGCTCTCCAATATTCAGCTGGTGTGCCCCACCTGCGGGCCGGTTCGCATCGGTCACGAAGAACGCGGCGGGCGCAAAGTGCGGGTTTGCAAGAAGTGCGACACGACGCTCGACAAGTAGCTCGCGCGGTTGGTTTTTCGCGGCGCAGCGCAGGTTTTCGAAGGACTCACGGACGGGTACTGGGGGGCGCGAAGGCGTCAACCCTCGGCAAGCGTGAGAGAAGGCAAGAAACGGAACCATGGCGAAAGAGAAAAAAGAAAAAAAGGGCGAGCCGCAGGAGCCCAAGGCCCCCGAAATCGCGCGCCACAGCGCCAAGCAAACGCCGCGGCTGAAGGAACGCTTTGTCAAGGAAGTGGCGCCGGCGCTCATGAAGGATCTTGAGCGCAACAATCCCATGGCGGTGCCGCACCTGCACAAGATCGTGGTCAACATGGGGATGGGCGAAGCCACGCAGAATGCCAAGGTGCTCGATCCGGCGGTGCATGAGCTCAGTCAGATCACCGGCCAGAAGCCGGTGGTGACGCGGGCCAAGAAGTCGATTGCCGCCTTCAAGGTGCGGGAAGGCCAGGCCATCGGTGCCATGGTCACCTTGCGCGGCGACCGCATGTACGAATTTTTCGACCGGCTGGTCAACGTCGTCCTGCCCCGGGTGCGCGATTTCCGCGGGGTTTCGACCAAGTCGTTCGA
>PKYX01000095.1:7254-16414 GCA_003132825.1 Acidobacteriaceae bacterium | reverse complement strand
TATTTTGGAATCCCTGCTGCGCGCTGCCATTGATGGCAAGAAGCTGATTGAAGTCGTGGATGGCGAATTTCAGGAAGTGGCTCACCGGGTCTTTTTGAACGGTGGCACTTATCTGAATATCGTCCATCTTGCCCGCCGCAAAGCAGAGCGCGAAAAGGCCATTCATCGGGTCAAGGATTCGCTCGCCGAAATCGATGCCACCGGCGTCCAGGTNNGAAGCCGATCGACGAGCGCATTGCCAAGGCCAAGAAGACCAACTGAAGCCGCATGCGCTGCGGGATCTCTTGGAACCCTTCGGCCTCTGCTCAAAAACCCCGCCTCCCACCGTCTTTCGTGCACCGGCCGCCCCCCAGCATTACGCCCGCCTGGGCACTCCCCGAGGAACTAGCCGCGCGTCCCTTTGTGTCCCGACCCCACACCTGTGTCTGCTACAATTTCCTTGCGCCGCCGACGGGGCGGCCCCAAATCGAGGGCCACTGTCTGGAGCTTTAGCTATGCCAAGAACGAAACGGAAACTCCAACTCCTGGCTGCATTTACGGTCCTCTTGCTGTGTGCGGTTGGGGTGGGGTGCAAGGGCTTTTTCGTGAATCCAACCCTCACCACCATCACGGTCGATCCGCCCAGCCCGCAAGTGTCGCAGGGCGCCAACCAGCAGATGACGGCTACCGGCACCTTCGACGACGGTAGCGTCAGCACCAGCGTTGCGAATCTGAGTTGGTCGAGCACTCCCACCTCGGTCGCCACCATCAATGCTAGCTCCGGCTTGCTGAGCGGGGTGTCGGTCGGGTCGGCCACAGTGACCGCAAGTTCCGCCAACATCACCGGTACCACCAGCGTCACCGTGGTTCTCGCGAACGTGACCTCCATCCAGGTGGCACCGAGCAGCGCAACCATCACCTCCAGTCAGTCGCAGCCCTTTACCGCGACCGCCACCGTGACCGGCCAGACGACCCAGGCGGATATCACAGGGACTGCTATTTGGACGATTACCGTGGCCGGAGCGGCCGCGCCGAGCGGTTTATTTGGCCTGACCTTCACCAATAACCAGGAAGTGATCTCGGTGATCGGGACGGCGCCCCAGTTCCCCTACGTTGTGACCGTGAATGCAGCCTATCCGGGAAACAACGGCGAGACGGTCAATGGCACGGCCACATTGACGATATCCCAATAACCCTAGAAGGCTGACGCGCCCTATGTCTGACATTCGCTGCATTGGTATTTCTACCGGAGGCGGGGACGCACCTGGCCTCAATGCCGTCATTCGTGCTGCCGTGAAATGCGCCATCCTGAAGTACAAGTGGAAAGTCATCGGCATTCCCGACGGCTTCGACGGCCTCATCTGGCCCGAGAAGTCGTTCGAACTGACGCTCAAGCACGTGAGCGGGATCTTGCCCCGCGGGGGTACCATCCTCGGTACCACCAACCGCGGCAATCCGTTCCGCTACCGGACCGTCGAAAACGGAGAAGAAGTGCTGCGCGACATTTCTCCCGAAATCATCGCCAACGCCGCCAAGCTCGGGATCGATGCCATCATCACGATCGGGGGCGACGGTTCGCAGACCATCGGTCTCGAACTTTTTCAAAAGGGTATGAAGATCGTGGGAGTGCCGAAGACGATCGACAACGACCTCTCTTCGACCGAACTCACCTTCGGTTTTGACACCGCCGTGAACACCGCGACCGATGCGGTCGACAAGATCCACACCACCGCGGAATCACACCATCGCGTGATGGTCATGGAAGTCATGGGGCGGGACGCGGGCTGGATCGCGCTCGCCGCAGGCATGGCCGGCGGGGCCCACGTGGTCCTGATTCCGGAGATCCCCTTCACCATCGAAAAGATCTGCGATTACGTGAAGGCACGGGAACGCTTCGGCAAGCACTTCACCATCGTGGTGGTGGCCGAAGGGGTCAAACTTCCGCCCGAGCTGCAGGAGAATCGCCGTTTCGGTGCGGTGGGCAATGTGGTCGGCAGTGCCATTGCCGCGGTCTCCCACAAGGAAGTGCGAGTCAGCGTGCTCGGACACATCCAGCGGGGCGGAACGCCCACGCCATTCGATCGGGTTTTGGCGACTCGCTTTGGCGTGGCTGCGGTCGATTTGATTGCCAAGGGTGAGTTCGGCAAGATGGTCTGCCTGCGTTGCCAGCGGATCGAGTCGGTGGACTTCTCGAAGGCGATCGGCCGCTTGAAGACCGTGAAACCACACGGTGAACTGGTCTCGGCGGCGCGCGCCATCGGCATGTGTTTTGGCGACTGAGGGAGCTCTCGCGATCCCGGCAGCGGAGATGCCAAAGCCGGGTAGGGCTGACCTCCGGGGAGTGTCCTAATTCGCAATTCGGACACCGCCCGACCCCTGACAAGTTCCCGCCCTCCTGCGCTATATTGTCCTGTGGTCTTCCTGAAACCGACGCGCCAACCCCTGCGTTCTGGCATCCCTTTGCTGCTGACGATCGGCGTGCTGCTGCTTCCCGGTTGCAGTCGCGTCCGCGGGCGGCGGGCGCAGGAGGCAGCGTACGTTTCCGCTCCACAGGGAATCCTTCGAGACCGCGTGGCGGCTGTCTTTGCGCAGACCGGCACGGTGAAAAACGGCGAGCGGGTTGAAGTTTTGGAGCGCGACCGCCGTTTCGCCCGCGTCCGGACCACGGGTGGCGCCGAGGGCTGGATCGAGCAACGTTATCTGGTCACCCAGCAAACCTACGATGCCTGCCAGAGCTTGGCGCAACAGGAACTGAACGCCATCGTGCAAGCCACCGGCGTGACCCGAAACGACACCAATATCCACCTCGAACCCGGCCGGGACACCGAGCATCTCTATCAACTCAACCAGGGAGCCAAAGTTGCCATTCTGAAACGCACCGCGGTCGAGAAGAGCCTTCCGGGCATGGGTTCCCGGCCGGCCGCCTCCAGTGGAAAACCCGCTCAGTCGAGCCCGCCGCCGGCGGCGGAAGACTGGTGGCTCATTCGCGACGGACAAGGACACGTGGGCTGGGTGCTTGGCCGCCTGCTCGATGTGGATGTGCCGCTCGAGATCGCCGAATATGCCGAAGGCCAGCGCCTGATCGCGTCCTTCATGCTCGATCAGGTGCAGGATGGCGACAAGAAAGTCCCGCAATTTCTGGTTCTGTTCACCGACCCCAAAGAGGGCATGCCCTTCGACTACAACCAGATTCGCGTCTTCACCTGGAATGTGAGGCGGCACCGCTACGAGACCGCTTACCACGAGCACGATTTGAATGGCGTCTTGCCGGTCACGGTGTCCCAGGAAGCCTTCGCCAAGGAGGGCACGGTGCCGGTCTTCGTCCTGCGAGTGACCGACGATACGGGCAAGATCGTAGAGCGTAAATACAAACTAAACACGCCGATCGTACGCCGCGTGCTGGCGCCGGGTGAACAGCCACCACCCAAACCTGCGCCGCGCCGCAAGCACCGAAGCGGTTAAGCCCGCCGGCTAAGAGTAGAACTCCGCCATGGCTTCCACCACCGAGCGCTGTTCCTCCTCCGTCAGTTCGGGAAACATGGGCAACGCCAGGACCTCTTGCGTCGCCCTTTCCGAGACCGGCAAATCGCCTTCGCGGTATCCCAGATAGCGGAAGCAGGGCTGCAGATGCAGCGGCACCGGGTAGTAGATTTCGGTGCCGATGTTGCGAGCGGCGAGGAATTCGCGCAATCCGTCGCGCCGTTGCGCGCGTACCACGTACTGATGAAAAACGTGATGGGCGAGCGCCGAAGTTTCGAGCAAGCGGATGGGCGAGTTGTCCTCGGCCGTCCGAAGCCCAGACGCGTAGAAGAGGCGGTCATAGGTCGCGGCCCGTTCCCGCCGCTGCCGGTTCCAGGCCTCGATGTGAGGCAGCTTCACCCGCAGGATCGCGGCCTGGATCGCATCCATGCGGCAGTTCCAGCCCATCTCTTGGTGCAGATAGCGGTTCGAGCTGCCGTGGTTCCGCAGGCGGCGCATGTGCTCGGCGAAATCAGGATCGCGCGTCGCAACCAAGCCTGCCTCTCCGTACGCGCTTAGATTCTTGCTGGGATAAAAACTGAATCCCGCGGCCGCACCCAGTCCCCCGGCGGGGCGCCCGCGCCAGGCTGCCCCGATGGCCTGCGCCGCGTCTTCGACCACCACCAGTTGGAACTCGCCTGCGACCCGCTCGAGCGCGTCCATGTCCGCACACTGGCCATAGAGATGAACCGGGAGCAGCGCCCGCACTCGGTGGGCCCCGCCAGAGCTGAGTCTTTCCCGCACTCGCTCGGCATCGAGGTTCAAGCTCACGGGATCGACATCCACAAAAACCGGCCGGCCGCCGGCACGCACGATCGCGCTCCCCGAGGCCAAGAAGCTGAACGGGGTGGTCACGACAGCATCGCCCGGCTGAACTCCACAGGCGACTAGGGCCAGCCAAAGCGCGTCCGTCCCGGAAGCACATCCCACGGCAGCGGAGGTGCCGGTGAAGCTTGCGATTTCCTGTTCAAGCGCTTCCACTTCGGCTCCCAGAATGAACTGTTGGGAGGCGCATACCCGCTCGATTGCGGCCAGGACTTCCTGGCGAATCTGTTGGTACTGGCGGCCAAGGTCGAGCAGGGGGACCGCCGGCATACGGGTTGCGGGTCCCGGTCGATTGGCGGAAGGAGGGCTCACCGGAAATGCGATTCTAACACCGCGGATTGATCGGGAGCCGTCGCGGACCCTCGTCGGTTCGTGGTCAGGCCGGGCGCGGCAGAGATCGAATTTCCCCTTGCCTAGAGCTGCGGGTGCCGGGGCACCGGTTTTCCCTGGGCCAATGCATCTCGCCACTGCTCGAGCGATTCCAGTAACTTGACCAGTGGGATTCCACCGAAGTCTTCCGGGTAGCCAGTCAGATTCCTGCTGCCGCGGGCGAGCAAGGACCGCGCTCCCGCCAAATTGCCCTTGCCATGGTGATGCAATGCCACCGCCACCTGAATCAGACCCTGCAGAAATAGCTTCTCGGGCGGAACCGAAGCCCGCCACACGTCTTCCCAAACCTCGTGCGCCTCAAAGAAAGCGCCGTCATTGAAAAGGCGGATAGCGCGCAGGTAAGGTTCTTGATCCACAGGAATTTCCAGCCCATTGGAAGCATGCGCTCCCGCAGGAAGATTCTTACACCGCTGCCGTGGGTCTCGCCACCTCAGCTGCGGTGCCTTCAATCGACCGCCTCCTGACGATAACCAGTCCCGGGGAAAAATGGATATTACTTTGGTGCCGTTCGACCCGAGTTTGCGCTCATTCCGGCTATCCATCCGGGAACAATCGAGTCTTTCATACCAGCACTCGCTGGCACCACATTCCAAACTCAACTCGGAGGGTCTGTGAAGAGCTGGTTGACGAAGTTAGCCTGGCCGGGGGCTCGGTTGGATGTTCCTGATGCCGGCTTCCGCCCCGCCTGGGGCCTGGGGGCCGGTTCCGCCGCGACCCACCCGATCGGCAGACGGATTTCGCGCCCGGGCTGCGAGCGCTTCCATTTCCCGCCCATCCGCTCATGCCAGGAGGGGACATGCAAGGGCTGAGAATGGTGCTCGCGAGCAGTCTGCTTCTATGGGCTGGCGCGGTGCTCTCGGGCGCACAGACCGGTTCGATCGATGGCACGGTTTCTGATTCCGCCGGTGCGGTCATCCCGGGAGCGGCCATTACCGTCCGCAACCTGCAGTCGAGCGCTTCCCGTTCCGTCACCAGCAACGCCGTGGGCGCATACAGCATTCCCGATCTCTCGGTTGGAACCTACGACATCACCGTGGCGAAGGCGGGCTTCAAGACCTTTCAGGTGTCCGGCGCCCGGCTCAGCGTAGCCCAGTCGCTGACGATTGCGGCCAGTCTCGAAGCCGGCGCGGTGAATCAAGAAATCGAGGTCCGAGGCGATCAACTTCCGGCCATCGACCGGGACACCGCCCAGGTGAGCAATCTGGTGGACGGGACAGAAATTCGGGACTTGCCTCTGATTACACGGAACCCCTACGACTTGATCTTGCTTTCCCCGGGCACATCCGAGACCAACGCCTTGGGCGGAATCACGGTGAACGGTTCGCGCGAGCGCAACAACAACTTTCTGCTCGATGGCGTCGATAATAACGACACCTCGGTTCCGGGGCGCATCGGCGGCGTGCTGAACGCCAACCCGGATTCCGCCGAGGAATTCCGCGTCATCACCAATAATTTTAATGCCGAGTTTGGCCGCAACACCGGCGCCATCGTGGATGTCGTGACGGCTAGCGGCGGCAACCGACTGCGCGGGGACCTCTACGAATTCGGCCGCTGGAACGGTTTTGCCGGGGCTCGGGACTGGTTCAATCCCGCCAGCCAGGGTCCCGTGAACCCCTACGAACGAAATCAGTNNAAGCCAATACCCAAGGCCAGAACAATAACGGCCTGCCACCCGATCCCACCATGCAGAAAATTCTGGCGCTCTATCCGAATCCGACGGTCGCAAATGGCGACGGCTTCAGCGGGACGCTGTTTTTCCCGAGCGTTTCCCGGGACTCCAGCTCGCAGAGCGTGCTCAAGTTGGATCACCAGTTGAGCGACCGCCAAACCCTAAGCCTGCGTTACGGATACGACCACGGCACCGATCCCGATCCCCTACACAACGATCGCCTGCCCGGGGGAATCGGCGCCACTTCGGAAAAGGCCGTCACCCAAGGTCTTGCCGCCCGCCTGACCTCCGAGTTCGGGCCCGATCTGGTCAACACCTTGAGTTTCGGATGGAACCGCATCATGGCGAATTTTGCTTGCTCTGGCCTGGACGTGTTGGATGGCCTCAGCCAGCAGAATGGCACGCTCGACCGGTTTGGCAACGGACGCGATTACATCCTCAACCCATTCACCAGCTTCGGCTGCGCGCTGACCTCGGACGGTCAATCCCGCAAAACCGGGACCGTGAGCTACGGCGACAGTCTGAGCTGGGTGCGCGGGCAGCACACCTTCAAGTTCGGTTTTGACTTTCGCGATGTCGGCGAGAGTGGTCCCAACAATTTCTTCTCCCGCCGCCAGCTGAGTCTCGATCCGTCTTTTGACTTCGACACTACGATTTACAGTCCGGTCCAAGTAGCCGGCGGCACCACCGCGCTCGACGACGCGGCTGCCGCCTATTACGGCATTGTGGCCGAAGACTTGAATGCGGAATTCTTCGACAAGAATGCGGTCCGCCAGCCCACCGACAACAAGTACTTTCGCGCGCATGAGTATGACGGGTACGCGCAGGACACATGGAAGCTGCTACCGAACCTTACCTGGACCCTCGGGTTGCGCTATCAGTTTGACGGTGTGCCCTATGAACAGAACGCGAATTTCTCCAATCTGCTCACCGATCCCGCGTCTTACCCGGTCGTATTTTCCATCGTGGGTCCGGGAACAGGCCGGCAGATTTACCGGAGCGATCCCACCGAATTCGAGCCGCGCGTCGGATTTTCCTGGGATCCTTCAAAGCACGGCAAGACCGCGGTCCGCGGAGCTTTCGGCATTTTTCATGATCGTATCTTCGGCAACCTGGTGGAAAACGCGCGCAGCAGTCCTCCCTTTGAGGAGGACTACCATCAGTTTCCCTTCGATACGCTGAACGATGCGCTGTCGGCCAATGGCGGTACCACTTACAACATGATGCCGGGTTTTGTGGCTCCATTTCCTGCGATTGCCTCGGACACCACGGCTTCCGCCACGGTCCCGGATGGCAGCCGCCTCGCGCCCACCGTCATCGATCCTCGGTTCCGTCCGACCGCCAGCAATAACTGGAATTTTGGCATCCAGCGTGAACTGCCCGGCCACCTTACGGCAGACCTGAGCTACGTGGGATCGAAGGGCACCCACATCGATCGCGATGTCGATGGCAACCCTCCCGATCCCAGCTTGGTCAACCAGCTCGTGGCCTATTGCAGCAACCCGAACAATGCCTTCGGCTGCACCCCCGCCGAGGTGAGCGGCAGTCTGCTCTACTTGGGCGGAGATTTCGGCATTCTGCCCTTTAATGCCGTCGCTCACAATGCTCTGACCCAGCTCGACTACTTCCGCTCGGTGGGGGTTTCTTCCTACAACGGGCTGCAACTGAAGGTCACCCATCCCATGGGTCACGGCCTCGAGGTCGAAGCGGCCTACACCTGGTCGCACGCGCTCGACGACAGCAGTGATCCCCTGGTCCCGGCAATGGGGAATCACACCTATCCGCGCAACTCGCTCAACCTGTTACAGGACTGGGGCAATTCGGACAACGACGTGCGCCATATCGCGGTGATCAGCTATATCTGGCAGCTACCCTGGGGGCGAGGCGCGAGCTACCTGAACGACGGCGCGCTGGGGCGAATCCTGGAAGGCATTTCTGTCTCCGGAATCTCGAGCCTGGAGACGGGACACCCGTTCGAAGTTGTGAGCAATACCGATAGCCAAAGGACGGGCATCGCAGCCTGGGCCGAACTGGAAGGAAATCCGTTTGCTCCGCCCGCCCCCGCCACACCGGGGCCAGCCGGCAAAGCTTTCTTCACCAACCCGGGCGCTTTTACCGAGCCCAGTTTCGGGGGCCCGAGCAACGTGGGCCGGAATCAGTTCTACGGACCGGGGCTGGTCGATTTTGATTTGGCGGTCGCCAAGAGCATCCAGTTCAGCGAACGGTGGCGGCTTGAAACCCGACTGGAAAGCTACAACCTGTTCAATCACCCTCACTTCAACAACCCAGGAACCCAGCTGGGCGCGGCGAATTTTGGCGTGATCACCTCGACCGTAGCCCAGTCCGATGGAACTACTTCCGCCCGGCAGGTCCAGGTGGCCATGAAGCTGCATTTTTAGGCGGTCGGATTTTCAGCCCGTACCGAGCCCGTTTCTTTAATAGGTAGTCCGTAGCCATGCCGAATGCCGCCGGAGTTCTCAGCCTAGAACCGTCGGCGGGCGGCGCCGCCCTCCCGTACTACTTGCCAAAGATCNNGGATGCCGCCATGAAGAACAGCAGGGGAATCGAAAGATAGAGGTTCGTTCGGGAAGCCAGGAATGCCTGGCGAGCGAGCAACGCGGCATTGGCGGGCGGAGTGCCAGCTAAGGTTCCCCGGATGATCTTCTTGTTGTTCGGCCAGATCACCCCCCAAACATTGAACACCATGAAAAACCCCAATCCGCCGCCAATCCCAATCGAGAGCACATGATTATCGTCTCCGCCGACGGGAGTGAAATT
>PKYX01000095.1:0-7235 GCA_003132825.1 Acidobacteriaceae bacterium | reverse complement strand
ATGGTCCCCAGGGCGTGCTTGCCCGCCAGGTGCGCCGCCGCGGCGACGTAAACCTGCGCCCAGTACCAGAAACCCACAAACACGGTGACGAGCGCACTCCAGCGGAACCAGTTCAGGGCGGGCAACGTCAGATGCTCGAATACCTTGGGTTTGGCGGCGGCCTCCACCTGCTTCATGAACGGCACATTCACCAGGTTGAAGAAGTAGAGCAAACCCACCCAGGTGATGGCCGCCAGGAAATGTACCAGGCGCAAAACCATGGCTAGCGTTTCGGTGCCCGAGTGCTCGGGCAAGACCCACCAGGACGCCAAACCACTGAGCAGTTGCATCGCGATATGCCTCCGTCGTGCGTCGAATCTTTGCACTGGGCAGGGGTTATGTCAAACCTGGTGCGGACCGAACGCCGCGCCTCTGCAGTTGAAACTTAGGGTCCAACGCCGTATCGTACTAGGATAAAGCAGCGCCGTCCCTCTAAAGTCGATGCCCAGAGCGCGCTGAATTCGCGTGCTGGTTCTTTTTCCCAGGTTCGACCTTGAGGAGCGGTATGCCAAACTGCAGCTTGGAAAGACGAGGAGATCGGCAATGGAAAATAAGCCGGCACAGAACATACAAGATTCTTTCCTCAACACCGCCCGCAAGGAGCGGATTAATATCACGATCTATTTGCTCAGCGGAGTGAAACTGACGGGCCGCATCCGTTCGTTCGACAAATACTCCGTCGTACTGGAAACCAGCAACCAGGAGCAGCTGATCTTCAAGCACGCGATCTCGACCGTGGCCATGGGACGAACCTTGCACAGCCCGGCCGAGCGTCCGACGGCGATGGCCGTCGCGGCTCCGGGATCCGCCCCAGAGCCCGGCGCATCCGGCCCGGAAGGATAGGCGATCCCAGATTTGAGCAGTCCAGAATCCAGAGTCTCCCGTAAGCGAGGCGGCCCCCCGCGTCTCCCGCGCGCGGCCGGCCAGGCCGCGTCTCCGCCGGCTCCCGCCAAAGAAAAAGAGCGGGCCTTTCTGGTCGGTCTCGATTGCCGAACCCGCCCCCGGCAGAAGTCGGACGCCAAGGGTGCAAGAGCTGGGCTCAGCGGGCAGGCGTCGGCGGCGCGGGAGAGCGCCGCGGGCTCCGGGGCTTCGAAAGCTCCCCCCATTCCGGAGTTCACGGCCGAAGAATCGCTCGACGAGTTGCGCTCTTTGGCCACCAGTGCCGGCGCCGGAGTGGCCGGCGAATTCCTGCAGCGCCGCGACCGTCCCGACCCCGCCACGCTGATCGGCCGCGGAAAACTGGAAGAGATCGCCGGCGCCGCGGCTTCGGTCTCCGCCGATCTGTTGTTGTTCGACCATGATCTAACCGCCTCCCAACTGCGCAACATCGAGCAGGCGGTAAACATTCGCGTCATCGACCGCACCCAACTGATCCTCGATATCTTTGCCCGCCACGCCCGCACCCGTGAGGGCCAGTTGCAGGTGGAGCTGGCGCAGCTGGAATACATGTTGCCCCGGCTTGCCGGCCGCGGCGTAGAGATGTCGCAACTCGGCGGCGGTATCGGCACCCGTGGCCCGGGCGAAACCCAACTCGAAACCGACCGTCGCAAGATTTACCGGCGCGTCCGCCACGTCAAACAGCAACTGGAAAACGTGCGCCGCATCCGCACCCAGCAGCGCCAGCGGCGGGCCGCGGTTCCCGTCGCCACGGTCGCCCTAGTCGGGTACACCAATGCCGGCAAGTCGACTCTTTTCAATGTTCTAACCCAAGCCGCAGTTCTGGAATCACCGCGAATGTTCGCCACCCTCGATCCCACCATTCGTTCCGTCACTCTGCCCTCGCGCCGCCAGGTCCTGCTCTCTGACACCGTGGGATTTATCCGCAACCTGCCGCATACGCTAGTCTCCGCCTTCCGCGCCACTCTCGAAGAAGTGCAGCGGGCGGCATTGGTCCTGCAGGTCTCAGACGCCAGCAGTCCTTTGTCGGCGGAGCAGGATGCGCAGGTCGACCGCGTGCTCACAGAACTGGAAGTGGACGCCAAGCCCCGCCTACGCGTGATGAACAAAGTCGACCTCCTCTCTGCCGCCGAGCGCGACAGCCTCACCGATGACGCCAAGAGCGTCCATATTTCCGCAGCCAAAGGCATTGGGATTACGACGCTTCTTGACCGCATCGATCAAATGCTGGTCGAAGATCCCCTCAGCCGGGTCCATCTGCGCATCCCGCAGCGGGAAGGCAAGCTGCTATCCCTGCTCGAAGCCCGGGCACGGATCTACTCCCGTGCGTACAAAGACGGCCTGGTGGAACTCGAAGCGGAAGCCCCGGAATCGGTGGTGCGGCGGGTGAAGAACTGGATCACGGACTAGCGAACCGGGCGCGACAGCGGGGGAAGCCGGATGCAGTGGCCGGTCGGCCGTCGGGCAGCGAGACGATCCCTTTTGCCTTTGGCCGGTCGGCGGCTATTGCTTTCCCAGGGCGCGGAGCAAGACCACCAGAGCCTTGATGTCATCCGCTTTCAGGGATTTTTCATAGGGCGGCATCTTTCCCCTGCCTTTGGCGATGGCCTCGGCCAGTTGGGCGTCCGATTGCTTTTGCACATCCGGACTGTGAAAATCATGCGCCCCCAGGTTCTTCCCGATGGCGGAGCCTCTCCCGTCGAGCCCGTGGCAGGCGACGCACTTGCCCTGATAGAGTTTGGCCGCATCCGTTTGGGCCGATGCCAGTGGCGATGACGCGATCAGGCTGGCACTGAGCGATAAGGCTACCGCCGCAAGTGTTTTCCGCATGCAGCCTTCCTTGCTAGGTTTCTGCTGGGAGCAAAAGACTCCGGCATCATAAGCCAGAAATGGCCGCCGCTACTAATTCCTAGGCGGAAAAGTTTAAATGGGCCGGCAACCAAGAAGCGGTGACAGTTCCTTGGCTATCGGCCCATTCGATCCTGAATTGGATCGGAGGTGATAATTCCATGCTAGACCCCTTGCGCAAGAAGTCAAGAGTTCTTTCAACATTATTGGGCGGGGGCGGGCCGAATCCCGTCCCCGGTTCGGGTTTCCAAATCGGGAACCCAAGGTCGCGCCCCGGGGGCAGCGCGCGCCGTCCCCTAAAGCTGGCCGGGCGAGAGACTCGGAAGTGCCGGAAGGATTTCTAGAAACCCCTTAAATTTCAACCCCTCGCGCGCTTTCCGGTCGTTCGCGGTCTACAAACCGAGGATGTCCGCTGCCTACGTTGACACTGCCTCCTGCAAGATGCTAGCTTAAGTGGTTTTTTAAGCCCTCTTTTCATTAAGATTCTATCCGCACAACATGCGCGAGACCTTGCAACAACTAGGCAGATTACTGCTCGGATCGGTACCGACCATTTTTTTTGTGGTGCTGCTGTACTGGATCTACACGGTTCTGCTGTACAAGTCTCTGGTGCGGGCTCTGGCGGAGCGGCGCAGCCGCACCGAGGGTGCGATGGAGAAAGCTCGCGCCGATGTCTCGGCTGCCGAGGCCCGCACCGCGGAATACGAGCAGCGTCTGCGCGAGGCTCGCCAGGCGGTCTTCAAAGCCCAGGAGGCGCGTCTGCAGCGGGCGCTCGAAACTCGCGCCGCCGCCCTGGCCGAGGCCCGCGCCCGGGCGCAGGTCCAGGTGGAGCAAGCCTCGGCCGCGATCGCGCAGGATAAAGTGGCCGCCCAGGCCGGCTTAGACGCCCAAGGCCCGGTCTTGGCCGAGGAAATCATTCGTACCGTCCTGCGTCCCGCGGCCGGTGGCAGCCGATGACGCCGATGCGCAGGGCCGCGTGCAGCCGGCAAATCGAGCGCGCACTCGCGATCGTCCGCGGTGTCCTTTGCTGTGCCCTCTTCCTCGTCCCTAGGGCAGCGGCGCAACCCAGTGACAGCAGTCCGCCCGCCGCCCCGAGCACTTCCTCCCGTCCCGACCAACCCCAGTTTCGCAAGGCGGAGAAGGATGAGAGGCTCCACCTGGGGCGGCAGCTCGCCGCAGAATCGCGGCAAGCGGCGGGCGAAGACGAAACCGCCAAGTTCAAACAGTCTCCTTCGGTCCGGCTGGTTGCCAAACTCACGGGCTTGAGCCTGCAACATGCTTACTGGCTGAGCATAGTGCTGAACTTCGCGGTGATCGCCGGCGCTCTGTTTTGGGCGGGCAAGAAGTATCTTCCGGGATTTTTCCGCCTCCGCGGCGCCCAAATTCAGCGCGGCATCGAAGAGGCGCGGCAGGCCAGCCAGGACGCCAACCGGCGCCTGGCCGATATTGAAGCCCGGCTGTCTCACCTGGATGCGGAAATCGCCGAACTGCGCGTCACGGCCGAGAAGGAAGCAGCGGCCGAGGAAGCGCGCATCCAAGTTGCAGCCGAAGAGGATGCTCGCAAGATGGTGCAGTCGACGGAGCAGGAAATTGCTGCTGCCGCCAAGGCGGCCCGGCGCGAGTTGGCCGCCTACGCCGCCTCGTTGGCGGTATCGCTGGCTGCCCAAAGGATTCAGATTGATCGCCCGACGGATCAGAGTTTGGTGCGCGATTTTACCGGCCAGCTCTCGGCCGAGGCCGGGCCCCGGAAAGGCGGAAGCTAGAACATGGCTACGGTGACCAACACCTATGCTCGCGCTTTCGCCGACGTGGTTTTCAGCGATCGCTTGGACCCCGCCAAGATCTTCGAGGAGGCCGAGTCTCTCGCCGCGCTGGTGGCCGGCAGCCGAGACCTCCGCGAAGTCTGGCACACGCCCTCGATCCCGGCCGAGCAAAAACGGGCGGTATTGGACGCGATTGCCGCCCGCCTGCAAATCTCCCGTCCGGTGCGCAATTTCATGGCTGTGCTGATTGACCACCATCGCGTAGACTTTCTGGGACCCATCGTCAAACAGTTTGGACAGGAGCTCAACCAGCGACTGGGCTTCACGGAAGCCGCGATCACCAGCGCCCGCGCGTTGAGCGAGCCCGAGCGCCACTCCCTCGAGGCTGAAGTGGAAAAATTGACCGGCAGGAAGGTGCTGGCGCGTTACTCCGAGGATGCCACGATCTTGGGCGGGGCCATCGTGCGCATCGGCAGCACGATTTACGATGGCTCGGTGAAGGGAACTTTGGAGAGGATTCGGGAGCAGTTGAGCAGTACCTAGCACTCGACGCCCCCTACTCTGACGACAGAAGCGACACGCAACTATGGCGCAAATCAAAGCAGACGAAATTACTCAGCTCATCCGACAGCAGATCGAGAACTACGAATCGAAGATCGCTGTCGATGAAGTCGGTACCGTTATCACGCTGGGCGACGGTATCGCTCGCGTTCACGGTCTCGACAAGGTCATGGCCGGCGAGCTTCTTTCTTTCCCGCACGATGTTGCCGGCATCGCCATGAACCTCGAAGAAGACCAGGTCGGCGTGGTGCTGCTCGGCGAATACACTGAGATCAGCGAAGGCGACGAAGTCAAGCGCACCGGACGCATCATGAGCGTTCCCGTCGGCGACGCCATGATCGGCCGGGTGGTCAACGCGCTCGGCCAGCCGATCGACGACAAAGGTCCGATCTCGACCTCGGAGTTCATTGCGCTCGAGCGCCTGGCACCCGGCGTGATCGATCGCCAGCCCGTGCGCCAGCCGATGGCCACCGGCCTTAAGGCCATCGACAGTATGATCCCGATTGGCCGCGGACAGCGCGAATTGATCATCGGCGNNGGCCAGCGCGAGCTGATCATCGGCGACCGCCAGACCGGCAAGACGGCGGTGGCGCTCGATACCATCATCAACAACAAAGGCAACGACCTGATCTGTATCTACAACGCAATCGGCCAGAAGCGTTCTTCGATTGCCCAGGTGGTCAAGATCCTCGACGACGCCGGCGCGATGGAATACACGATCGTCGTGGCCGCCTCCGCCTCCGAGCCCGCACCCATGCAATACATCGCCCCGTACGCCGCTTGCGCCATGGGCGAGCATTTCCGCGACTCGAAGCGCCACGCGCTCGTGATCTACGACGATCTTTCTAAGCATGCCGCCTCGTACCGCGAAATTTCGCTGCTACTCCGGCGTCCGCCCGGCCGCGAAGCTTATCCTGGCGATGTTTTCTATCTCCACTCCCGCCTGCTGGAGCGGGCTTCGAAAGTCAGCGACAAGAATGGTGGTGGCTCCCTCACCGCACTGCCGATCATCGAAACCCAGGCGGGCGATGTGTCCGCTTACATCCCGACCAACGTCATTTCAATCACCGACGGCCAAATCTATTTGGAAACCGATCTATTCAACCAGGGCATCCGGCCGGCGGTGAATGTGGGACTTTCGGTCAGCCGGGTCGGAGGCAGCGCCCAGATCAAAGCCATGCGCCAGGTGGCGGGCACTTTGAAGCTCGAGCTCGCACAGTACCGCGAGCTGGCGGCTTTTGCCCAGTTCGGCAGCGATCTCGACAAGGCCACCCAAGCCCAGCTCAATCGCGGCCAGCGTCTGGTCGAGGTCCTCAAACAGAATCAGTTTTCACCGCTGCCTTTCTCCAAGCAGATTCTCATCATCTTCGCCGGCACCGGCGGATATTTCGACGATCTGCCGGTCGACCAAGTCCGCGCTTTCGAAGCGGAACTGTACAAGTTCGTGGACGCCGCCAATCCTGGTCTGCTGCGCTCGATCATGGAGAAAAAGGTGCTCGACGACCCGCTGAAGGCTGAGATGACAAAGGTGATCAAGGAATGCAAAGAGCAGTTCGTAGCCGAGCAGCAAGCGGTCGCAAAGTAGCGGGACCACGGTTTCCGGCTGTCTGTTCTCGGTTCTCGGATCCGCGAGTTTTCCGGGGGTGGGGAGTGCGGACTGCAGGGATCTGTTGTCCCTCGAGAACCGGCACCTGAGTTTCCATGGCTAACATCCTCGACATCCGGCGCCGTATCCGCAGCGTGATCAACACGCGGCAAATCACCAAGGCCATGAAAATGGTCTCGGCGGCGAAGTTGCGCCGCGCCCAGGAAAGGGCACTGGCCGCGCGTCCGTACGCTCAGATGTTGACCAACGTTCTCAAGTCGATTGTCTCGCGGACTGAAATCTACGACCCCGAAACCGGCGAACCGAAGCATCCGCTTTTGGCCGAGCGCCCCGAGCAGAACGTTCTGCTCATCGTCGTTACCGGCGACAAAGGCCTGGCGGGAGCATTCAACAGCAGCATTCTGAAAGCGGCAGCGCGTTTCCTCGAATCGGAAGCCGGCAAGAACATCGAGATCGAGGCCATCGGCCGGAAGGGCCGCGACTTTCTCCGCCGGCGCTATCCCGCCGTCCCGCCCCGAACC
>PKYX01000522.1 GCA_003132825.1 Acidobacteriaceae bacterium | reverse complement strand
TTGTCCTCGGGAGCGCCGATCCACACGTTGAAGTTGGCATCGATCCAGGAGCCTGGGACAAGAGAAGTCAGGGGGCTGAACTCCCGCTGCCGGGCAATCGCCTCGGAGACCGTCACGGCCTCGAGGAGGGGCTCGTTCTGTAGGCCTGCGTAGAACCGGCGGAGGAATTCCCTGCCCGACTTGGGGTAATACTCCCAGGCATTTTCGCCGTCGAGGATGATGGGCATGACGACGTCTTTACCTTTATCAAGAATGGGTTGGGCAGCGTGTTTAATGTTGTTGATGAGATGACGCGCCGCCTCTTCCGCGGGCATGCCGGAATACACAAAACCAATCAGGTCGGAGATGGTGTGATCGCGAAAGATCATGTGCATTTCGGTCTGGCCGTTCTCGAAGCGATGAATGGTGTAGAGTTTTTCGGCCAATTCAGGGGGGAGGCGACCGTTGCCGTCGCGGGAAAACCCCACTCCCAGACTGCGTCCCAAAACGCCTTCGTCGGTCGCCATCCATCTCACCCCGAGACTCTGGGCGATGCCGAGAACCTCCTCCGAGACACTGCCTTCCGACGGCCAAACCCCCTTCGGTCGTAAACCGAAGACCTGTTGATGCAGGTCGAGTCCGCGCTGCAGCTGTTCGCGGGCGTCTTCAGGATGGCGGAATCGGCTCTGTGGTAGAGGCAGTCCGGGACTCGAGACAGCGCCCATGTTGGTGTCACAAAGAAGCGGCAGGATGGGATGGTAGAAAGCGGAAGTCGAGATCTCGATCCCTCCGCGCTGGGCGGCTGCAGCGTGGGCGGGAAGCACCTTCGCCACCAATTCGCGCTCCCGCTGAATGACCAGGCGTTGATCATCGCCTGAGTAGTTGTGGCCTTTCCGGACCAGGGCGGCGATGTCGGGCTCTTCCAGAAAAAACTCGTCGAACCAGGCGATTTGCGAGAGCACCTGCAGATCGGTGAAATCCTGCGCCTGAAAGTACTTTTCGGCGCGCTCCGGGGAATCGCCGGCACCGCGAAACCGTTCCCATAGCTCGCGATAGCGAGGATAGCGGCCGATCATGTTGACCGGATTGGCCTGAAAAAGGTATTGCAGGGCGAAGCGGCGCTCCTCGAGCGTCAGGTCCTTGGCCGGAGTCGCGACCACCCGCAGAAACGGCTCCTCGGCAGTTCCGGCGACGAAGTCCTGGATTTGAGTGATCAGCGAAGGCACCAGATTGAAGGTTTGATGGACGTTGGGGAACTCGTCCAGCAGTTTGACCATGCCGTAGTAGTCTTTGAGCGCATGCAGGCGCACCCAGGGCAGGCGGTATTCGCCAGTCACCAGATCCTTGTAGAAGGGCTGATGCTGATGCCACAGAACTATCACGCGGAGAACGGGCATTGGGAGCGGAATCCCCTGGAAGAAGGCTCAACTGGGGACCTCCAGGAAGTTTAGCACGCGGAGCCCGTCGACACGTTTGGCCTTGCCGCCGGCGGCCTCGAAGCGGCGGTTCCGGTACACTATAAGGGTGAAATCAAACGGATGAGCCCGATGACAACCAAAGCACCCCAAACCCTCCCCCCCTCTCTTCGTTCCGAGGTCAGCTCACTGACCGACCAGGACGTCTACCTCTTCAACGAGGGAACCCATTACCGAATGTACGAGAAGCTGGGGGCGCACCTGGCAGCGGCGGGCCATGACGCCGGCGTGTCATTCGCCGTATGGGCACCGAATGCACGCGAGGTTTCGGTCATCGGCGACTTCAATGATTGGAAACCGGGGGCGCATGCTCTGCGGTCGCGGGGAAGTTCGGGGATTTGGGAAGGGTTCATCCCGGGGATTGGCAAGGGCGCTCTCTATAAGTTCCATATCGTTTCGACTCAGCATGGGTACACCGGGGACAAGGCCGATCCTTTTGGCGTGTTCCATGAGAAACCGCCGCGAACTGCATCCGTAGTGTGGGATTTGGACTATACCTGGGCTGACGGCGAGTGGATGGGGCAGCGGGCCAGGCGGCAAACTGTGCGGGCCCCCATTTCTGTCTACGAGGTGCACCTGGGCTCCTGGATGCGCCTGCCCGAAGAAAACGGGCGCCCCCTGAGTTACCGCGAGACCGCGCCGCGGCTGGCGGAGTACGTCGAGCGCCTGGGCTTTACCCATGTCGAATTTCTACCCATCATGGAGCATCCCTTCTATGCTTCGTGGGGTTACCAGACAACTGGGTACTTCGCGCCGACCTCCCGCTACGGCACGCCTCAGGATTTCATGTATCTGGTGGACTATCTCCATCAGCATGGCATTGGAGTGATCCTCGATTGGGTGCCCTCTCACTTCCCTTCCGACGGGCATGGGCTGGCCTATTTCGACGGCACGCATCTGTTCGAGCACGCCGACTGGCGCAAAGGCTTTCATCCCGACTGGAACACCTACATCTTCAATTACGGGCGCAACGAGGTCCGCAGCTTTCTGCTCTCCAGTGCCATGATCTGGCTGGACAAATATCACGCGGACGGGATTCGGGTGGACGCCGTGGCTTCCATGCTCTACCTCGATTACTCGCGGAAGGAGGGGGAGTGGATTCCGAACCAGTTCGGCGGGCGCGAGAATCTAGAGGCGATTGATTTTCTGCGGCAGTTCAACACCCAGGCCTACAAGGAGCATCCCGGCATCCAGACGTTTGCGGAAGAGTCGACGGCCTGGCCCATGGTCTCGCGGCCCACCTATGTCGGAGGCCTGGGCTTCGGTATGAAATGGGATATGGGCTGGATGCACGACACGCTCGCCTACTTTGCTCAGAACCCGATCCACCGCAAGTATCATCACAACCATCTCACCTTCCGCATGCTATACGGCTTCACGGAAAACTTTGTACTGCCGCTTTCGCACGATGAGGTCGTGCATGGTAAGGGATCGTTAATCGGCAAAATGCCTGGAGACGAGTGGCAGAAGTTCGCCAATTTACGTCTGCTGTTCGGGTACATGTTCGCCCAGCCCGGCAAGAAACTGCTGTTTATGGGCGATGAATTCGGGCAGGTGCGCGAGTGGACGCACGACGCCAGCCTGGAATGGCACGTATTGCAGTATGCCTTCCATCGCGGCGTGCAATTCTGGGTGGAGCAGTTGAATCGGGTGTATCGCGAGCAGCCGGCACTCCACGAATTGGATACTGATCCGGCGGGCTTTGAGTGGGTGGATGCCAACGACAACGAGACCAGCGTATTGTCCTTTCTGCGCAAAGGGAAATCTTCTACAGATACGGTACTGATCGTTTGCAACTTCACACCCGTGCCACGCTTGGAATACCAGGTGGGAGTCCCCTGCGGAGGATACTGGCGGGAGCTGCTGAACAGCGATGCCAAGGACTACGCCGGTAGCGGCATGGGGAACGAGGGCGGCGTGCGTGCGGACTATCGCCCCGGCCACGGGCGACCGCATTCGCTGCGCATGACCCTGCCGCCCTTGGCGGTCCTTTTCCTCAAACCCGCCTAAGCGCCATGCCGGATGGCGTCAAACCCACATGAAGTATCGCGGCCACCAGGCGGCGGCTTGGAAATGGGGCAGCCCGAAGACCAGAACGAGCACCAGCGATGCGATGATCAGACGCTTTGCCTCGGTGCGCAGAGGCCGCAGGCGAACTTCGACCGTAGGAGCGGCAGCATAAAGAGACGGCCGCGGAATCAAGCGCGGGGTGCGAAGTTTGTATTCCCGGAACTGTTCCCCGAAAATATTCCCCAAGACTTCCTCTTCCGCGGGAATCACCCAGCGAACGTACGCCCACGACGCAGCCAACGTCAGCACTACGAGCGTCAGGCTCTGCAAGAAAAAACAGATGGAGAACGCAAAGCAAAGACTACCCAGGTACAGAGGATTCCGAGTGACCGAATAGGGGCCGCAGGTTTGCAATTCCCGATCCTTTACGCCCCCGACATACAAGGTCGCCCAAATCCGGATGCTGACATAGGCAACGAAAAAAAACCACCCGATCGAATCGAAAAGCAACGCGAGGCCTGGACCCTCGCTGATTATGGGCTTAGCGAAAACGGCGGCGACGGTGGCGGGGCCGAGCAGAGCGCCTCCAATCCAACTGCGATGGGTGAACATCCACGATTCGGTGACCGTCTTCATCACGGGCTGCACGGGCGACGCCATGGCGAGAATTCCTTCCGGATACGTGAGTCGAATCGCCGGTCTTCACTGTTGCAACGCTCCGGCAAAGAATTGAAGTTTCCTGACCATTGGAAACCACCGGAGACGACCGGCCTTTGGCGCAAACCTCCGTAATGATACAGTTTTGGGCTGGGCTCGCGAAGTCCACTATGCGTATCCTCACCCGTTACATCCTGCGCGAGGTCGCCTCGCATGCCTTGATCGGCATCGCGGTGTTCACCTTCGTGCTGTTTACGCGCGACCTGGGCCGAATCCTCGAACTGGTGGTGCGCAATAGCGCCCCCTTGCCGAGCGTCGCGGAGCTGTTCTTCTTCACCGTGCCCGTGGCGCTGATTTACACCATTCCCATGGGCGTGCTGGTCGGGATCTTGATCGGACTGAGCCGGTTGGCGGCAGACAGCGAGATCACCGCCATGCGGGCCAGCGGCATCGGTGTGTGGACCTTTCTGCGGATCATTTCCATCTTTGCGGCGGGGGCGTGGCTTTTGGCGCTGGTCAATGGAGTCTATGTGGCGCCCAAATCGCAAGCCGCGCTCGGACGGTTGCAGGAACGGCTCAAGAGCTCGCAGGTGTCCTTTGAGGTTCAGCCGCGCGTCTTCTACGAGGGATTCCCGCAGCTCGTGCTCTACGTGCAGGATGTCCACAGCGCGCGCGGCGCGGCGATTTGGAAGGGAGTCTTCATCGCCGACATCAGCACTTCAACTCCGCGCATCACTCTCGCCCAGCAAGGCATTCTGGTCAGCGAAGGGCCCGACAAACTCCACCTTCACCTGACCAACGGATCCACCCATGAAGTTGAACCCGAAGATCCCGGGTTCTACCGGATTTCGACGTTTCAGCAATGGGATATCCCGATCTCGTTCCCCCAGGCCGGGAGCAAGCAGGAAGAGGAACCCGCGCCCATCGCGCAACTGAGTACCTGGGACCTGCCGCGGGAGGCTCGCAAGACCAACGAAGCCTCGGCTCGCTGGTACAACATCGAGTTTCACCGCCGTTTCGCGCTGCCCGCTGCTTGCCTGGTGCTGGCGCTGGTCGGCATCCCCCTTGGGCTTTCCTCCAAGAAAGGGGGCAAGTCGGCGGGATTCGTGCTCACGATCGTGCTGGTGCTGGCCTACTATTCGGTTTCCCTTCTGGGCGTTTCCTTCGCGCGCCAAGGCAAAATATCGCCCTCGCTCGGGGCGTGGCTCGCGGACATTGTTTTTTTCCTCGGCGGCGCGATCTTGTTGTGGCGAGCCGAACGCAGGCCGTTCGAGATCTCTTGGTGGCGGTGGCATCCTTTCGAGGAGCGGTGGAAAGAAGTCCGTGGCACCTTCTTCCGCGCTCACCGCACCGAAGACGCCTTCGCGCGCGCCGAGGGGCGGCGCCGCCTATTTGCCGCGAGTTTTCCCACCATTTTGGACGACTACGTCCTGCGCGAATTCGTGGTCTATTTGGGGATGGTGCTGGTGGCGTTCTTGATGTTGTTTCTAGTGTTCACGGTCTTCGACCTGCTGGGAGACATTCTACGCAACCAGATCTCGCCGCTCATCGTCGGCGAATATCTGCTGAATGTCGCGCCTTTCTATCTCTACATCATTCTGCCGCTGGGCGTGTTGATGGCCGTGCTCATTAGCCTGGGCCTGATGCAGCGCTCGAATGAAATCACCGCCATCAAAGCCACTGGCGTGAGTATCTACCGCATCATCGTGCCGGTGCTGGTGGCCGCGATTCTGCTGGCCTGTGGATTGTTCTTCTTCGACCAGTTCTATCTCCCCTATACCAACAAACGGCAAGATGCGCTGCGCAGCCAGATTAAAGGCAAGCCTCCGCAAACCTATCTGAATCCCGGACGCAAGTGGATATTCGGGCAGCACTCGAATATCTACTACTACCAGTTCTTCGATTCAGACCGCGACCAGTTCGGTAATCTTTCTGTGTTCCAGTTTGATCCAGTGACCTTCCAGCTGACGCGCCGTATCTACTCCAGCAGCGCACACTGGGAAGATCGTCTGCAGCGCTGGGTCTGCACCCAGGGATGGGAGCGCGAATTCCAGGGACCGGCCATTGAGAACTACCATACCTATGACGTGGCGGCTTTCGGCGCTATTAGCGAGCCGCCAGGCTATTTCAAGAAGGAAGTGAAACAGTCGTCCGAGATGAACTACGAGGAGTTGCGGCTTTATATCCACGACTTGCAGCAGAGTGGTTTCGATGTGGTGCGGCTGAAGGTGCAGCTACAGAAGAAACTGGCTTACCCGCTCATCGCTGTGGTCATGGCCGTGCTTGCGATTCCGTTTTCGCTCTCAGCCGGCAAACGCGGCGCGGTCGCGGGCGTGGCTACAGCGGTCGGGATTGCGATCGTGTACTGGACGGTTTCGGGCTTGTTCGAGGCCATGGGAAACATCAGCCAGCTGCCCCCTGTGCTGGCCGCCTGGTCGCCGGACCTGATCTTCGGCCTGGTGGGGGGTTACCTGATCCTGAAAGTGCCCACATAGGGGCGAGCACGGCAGCAGAAATTTCGGGAGACTATTTCGCCGCCAGGGCCGAAGGCTGTCCCATGGTGGTTACCGCCGAACCCACCAGCGTGAGCGCACCCTGGATCGTGTCGTAGCTGTAGGTGGAGATCGTGCCCCCACCAGCATTCGCCACGTACACATAGTTGGTCGTGCCTCCATCGACCAGAACGGTTCCTGGGCCGGTGCGAACCACAATCGAGACCGGACCGAGCCCGGTCGAAATTGCGGGAGGGGAATTCGGGGTGAGCACGCCGCTGCTGAGACCGACCTTGTACTGCGAGACCTGGGCCGAGGCGTTGTCCGCCACGAACAGGTATTCTCCCTGAGAATCGATAGCCATGGCCATGGCCACAGGGGTCAATCCCGCCGCAAATGGAGAACCCTTAATTGAGGTGAGGCTGCCGTCCGGGACGGGGCAAGTCAGGTTTGCACTGGTGCAGGCGGCAAAAGCGCTCAGGCTGTTCGAACCAGAATTGGCGACGAAAAGAAAATTCCCGTCGGCGGTGAGCGCAACCGCGGAGGGCGAAAGACCAACGTTGTAACTCGCCGGCCCCAGCATGGTGAGCGCACCGTTTGAGCCAATCGAGAACGCCCCTACGTCGTTGGTGAACTGGTTAGCCACATACAAATAGCTTGCGTTCGAGGTAACGGCCACCGAGACCGGGCCGGTTCCAACCATACTCGCCGTCTCAGCGGGAGTTTGGGTGAGAAACGGAGAGCCGGGTATTTCGGTCAGCGCCGCGCCGTTAATCGAGAACACGGAAATCGAACCGGCCATAGTATTGGGCTGCGTAAGGTCAAACGAACCTTGGTTGGCCACGAATAGAAATTTTCCCGCCGGATCGGTTGCCATGCCCATGGGGAAAATCGCGTTCGTCTCAGTGGTCGTGCTGCCGGCAGCGAGGGTGCCATCCGAATTTACCGTATAACTTGAGATCGTGCCCGCGTTGGGAGCCGCAGGGGGAGAAGAGGGATTAATATTGGCCACGAATATAGCGTTCCCGGTGGGGGTCAGCAACATGGCGGACGCCTGGGTTCCGGTGGCGGTGGCATTGCCATTGGTCGAGAGATCTCCGTCGCTCAGGTTAATCCCAAAAACTGAAACGGAAGCGTTGGCCTGGGTGGTTACATAAAGAAGTCCGTTCCCGGAAGACGCCACAGTACTGGTCCCGCAACTGGTCAACCCCAATGTTGCCAGAATCATAACGCTGGAAAGGAATCCGAACTTCATCCCCATTCTTTCTCCCTGTGGTATCGAAGTCACCGGCGCCGAGGCGGCCTGATCGAGATCCATGATTACCCCCATTTGTGTATCAGGAATGCACCGGAAGAGCAAACTGCGCAGGGTGGTTGGAACCAACGGGAAGCCTGAAAGTTGCCCCAGATTCGGCGGCCTGGTGGGCGGAAGCAGCTTCCCTTTAGGCGGGATTCCCGGCCACCGGGGCCGCTTCCGGGAGCTCAACTTTGCCAGGCTTCGAGGCCGCGAGCGGAAGGCGAATTTCGACCAGCAGACCGCCTTCGGATCGATTGAACGCGCGCACGCTTCCCTCATGTAATTGCACCGAGCGTTGGGTAATCGCCAGACCTAAACCCACCCCGCCAGTGCGCCGGCCGCGGTCGTCATCGATGCGGTAAAAGGGCCGAAACATCCGGTCCAGAGAGTCCTCCGGGACGCCGGGACCGGAATCGCGGACTTGTACGACCGCCTCGGGACGGTTCAACCCAGGTTCTTGCGTAAGCCGCACTTCGACGACCGTGCCTTCGCGAGTGTAGCGGGTGGCGTTACGTACCACATTCTCAATCGCGCTGTGCAGCAGGCTGGGATCTCCCATCACCCAGCATTCTTCGGTGCCAGAAGCGTCCACGTGGCAATTGCGGGCCTGCGCTTCGAAATCGGCATCCCGGACGATCTCCTCGATCAGCTCTCCGACATCGACGGGGAACTTCTGCATAGCCTCATCGCCCGTCTCCAGGCGAGCGATGGTAAGCAGACGTCCAATCATTTCGTTCAGCCGTTCGGACTCCCGCTCTGCCCGATCGAGCGCGCTCTGGGCATCGGGTCCGCTGCGCTGGCGGGCTAAGGCGAGGGCCACCGTCAAGCGTGCCAGCGGGGAGCGCAGTTCGTGCGAAATATCGTTCAGCAGACGCGACTGCGCCTTCACCAGCTTTTCCAGACGTTCGGCCATGCCATCGAAATCACGCACCAACTCAGCGATCTCGTCGTGCCGCCGCCGGGAGTGCGATCCGCCAGCACGGGCGGTCAGATCGCCGCCGGCCAACATCTGGGTGGCGGCCCGGAGGCGCACGACCGGCGATGTCAAGTAGCGGGCTAAGAAGAAACAAACCATGCCCGAGGAAAGAATCGCGATCGTAATCCCGAGTCCCGGCACGCCATGGGGGCCAAACAGCGAAGGTTGCCCTGGAGGCAACTCCATGACCAGGGTATAGCGGTGCCCGTCGGACGCGGTCAGGGACTGCCGCAAGAATTGCAGTGGCCGTAGCCGCCCCCAGATCGTGTCTGCGGTCCAGGTCTGACCGCTGTCGACTCGCTCCGCCCAGTCCGGTAGAGTTCGTCCGGTTAGCTCTTTCCCCTGATCACTAAAAAGATAGGCGCGCACGCGTTGCGTATCATGAACATTTCGCAAATAAGTCCGGACCGCGTCGGAACCGCCGCTCTGATAGGCTTGGGCCGCCTCGTTGAGGATCTTGGACTCCTGCGCCTCAAACCCGGTGAACTCCCGCTGGGGGCGCATGGCGAGCGTCACCAGCATGGCAAGCATGATGAACAGCGCTTGCGCCAACCAGTAGGAGAGAAAGATTTTGAGAAACAGGCTCTTCATTGCGTCCCGCTCCTGGCCTGCTCCCGGGGATGGGTGAAGATGTAACCTACGCCGCGCACCGTCTTGATGTGATCCGACCCGCCATCGGAGTCCCCCAATTTCTTGCGCAGCTTGCTGACGTGCATGTCGATGCTGCGGTCAAAGGGCGAAAACTTCCGGCTGAGGACCTCGTCCACCAGGCGTTCGCGGGTTACCACACGTCCCGCCTCGCGCAGCAAGACTTGCAGCAGATTGAACTCAACCGAAGTCAGTTCCACGGGCTTGCCCTGCTGGAGCACCACCCGGGTGGCGGGATCGAGCTCGATATCTCCCACATGCTGGACTTCGGGGATGCGAGCGTCCGCTGATTTTTCCCCACCTTGCGTTCGCCGCAGTACGGCGCGGATGCGGGCAACCAGCTCCCTGGGATTGAAGGGTTTGGGCAGATAGTCATCCGCGCCGACTTCCAGGCCGATGATGCGGTCCACGTCCTCGCCGCGCGCCGTCAGCAGAAGCACGGGGACACGCGAAGTGTTGCGAATTCGTCGCAGGACTTCCAAACCGTTCATGCCGGGNNTGTTGCGAATTCGCCGCAGCACCTCCAAGCCGTTCATCCCGGGCAACATCACGTCGAGCACCACCAGAGGATGTTCCCCGCTCAGGGCCCGCTCCAAGCCTCGTTCTCCGTCATACACGAATTCGACGCCGAACCCCTCAGGCTCAAGATACTCGCCCACCAGGCTGCACAGCTCCACGTCGTCGTCGATGACCAAGATACGGTCCATAGTACCCATTGTAGTTCTACAACAGGCCCGCGGGGAGCGGGGTAAAGAATTGTCAAGCGGCCAGCCAGCTTTACAAAACTTTACTCCGCTTGACCGACTTTTTACCCAACTTCTTACCTCGGGAGTGTTCTTATTCCCTGTAAGAAATTGTCGGTGGATGGTTCTCTAGGAGGCAGTATGAAAGCAGGTTTCAAATGGGCTCTGGCAGCGCTCACGCTCAGCGTGGCGACTGTGGTTGCCGTGTCTCAGACCGCGCCGGGACATTGGCATGGCGGCGGGATGGCCCGGGATCCGATGTTGGGAATGTTCGCCCGGCAGTTGGATCTCACGGCCCAGCAACGGACTCAGATCCATCAGATCCTGGCCAAAGAGAAGCCCCTAGTGCAGCCTCTGATGGAGCAGATGGCGCAGACTCGCTATCAGATCGCTCAGCTTGCGCTCAGTGGCCCGTATGACGAGTCCCAGGTTCGTCCGCTGGCTTCGCAGCAGAGCCAGACCATGCAAGACCTCATCGTGCAACGGGCGCGTATCGAGTCCGAACTTATCCAGGTGCTGACGCCCGATCAGAAAACAAAACTGGGTCAACTGCTCGCGTCGCGGCAACAGAAGCTCATGAACCCGCCCGCGCAGGCGCCCAGTCAGGCGACGCCCAATCCCTAGTCGAGTTTGGGGTGGCGAGGGAAAGGTCCACGGATTCCTCCCCCCGCGAGGTTCGAAGAAATCCCGAAAGGCGGGTAGCAACTTGCTGAGTTCATCGCTGGAGACGACAGAATTGGTCAACGCCATCGCCGCCGAAATGGCATTTGGCGTCGACGCCGCGGTGGAGTGTTGGATGGCACAGATCGAGCATGCAGCGAGCGACTTGCGATTGACCACGCTTGGCAGAATGGCCGCGGTGCGGGAAATACTGGAACACTACAAACAGCTCACCGGCAAGGCCGAACTGCACGGCCGGCAAGAATGCGTCCGAGGGCACGGGGGGCCGCGGTCATGAATACGGACCTGGTGTACACCTGCCTGATCAACGCCACGTGGTTCTTTCTATCCAGTTGGGTATTGCTGCTGGTACTGGCTTGCGTGGTCGAATTTCGTCACGAATGGTCTTAAGGGAACCACCACTCCCTTGGTTGAAGTGGGCGGTTTATTGAAGCCTGGGCTGCTAGAATCGCATCTAGTAGAAGCTCATGCTACCGAAGAGCCTGCGCCCGCTGTTTCCCTACATGCAAAGATATCGCCGCAGCTATGCGGTGGGTGCGCTTTGCGTTTTCTTCCTCAATGGCATCTGGGTTCTGCTCCCGCAGGTGATTGGGCGAGCCGTGGACGACCTGAAACAGGGCGTCACCCGCGAAAAGCTGCTCATCTACGCCCTACTGATCCTCGCAGTGGCATTTTCCAAGGGCATTTTTCAGTACTTGACGCGCTGGGTTGTGATAGGAGTCTCGCGCGAAATCGAGTTTGATCTGCGCAATGATCTGTTTGCCCACCTGGAACGGCTTTCGTACTCCTATTACCAGCGGACGCGCACCGGCGACATCATGGCGCGCGCCACTAACGACTTGAATGCGGTGCGCATGCTGCTCGGTCCGGCGATCATGTACTCGGCAAACACGATTGTGTTCACCGCCGGGGCGCTGGCCTTCATGCTGCATATCAGCGCCAAACTGACGCTTTATGCCTTTCTACCGCTGCCCTTCGTGAGCATCGTGGTGCAGTACTTCGGGCGGCGGATCCACGAGCGCTTCGAGACCATTCAGGCGATGTTTTCCGAAATCTCGGCGCGCGCGCAGGAGAACTTCTCCGGGGCGCGCGTGATTCGGGCGTATGTGCAGGAAGAGGCTGAGATCGCGGGATTTGAAAGCTCCAACCAGCGCTACATTGCCCGCAGCCTGAAGCTGGTCCGGCTCATGGGCATGTTGTGGCCGACGCTAGAAACCATGCTGGGGCTGGCCAATGTCCTGGTGCTCTGGCTGGGCGGACGCGAGGTGCTGTA
>PKYX01000179.1 GCA_003132825.1 Acidobacteriaceae bacterium | reverse complement strand
ACCGCTTTCCGCAGTGTATCGGCGCTTTCGGAGCCGCGTTTGACGGCGGACTGGCCAGAGCACGTATTGCATCCGGAAACGGCTTCTTTCCGGCGTTCGCGCAGGCGACTCTGGAAAGTATCCCAGCGGCCACCGATTCCAACCGCGCTATTGCTGATTACGACTGAATCGGTTCCAGCCGGCACGGCGCGGTCGGTCACGGAGGAGGCCGACTCAAGATCGGCTCTACCCGCAGTGGTTCGGACCGGGCGCCGGGAGTCCGTCGACTGTCCGTGAGCTTGGGCGGCAGCTTGCTCCGAGACGGGATTTCCGGCGGATTGCTGGGACGTGGGAGTGATGTTGCGATCGGTTTCCGCGCGATGCATCACGGGATCGGCGACCCACTTCGAGCGGTAGCGACCTTCATAGCCGGCCCACTTGCTTTCGGAATCGAGATCCGATTCGTTGTAGGGTGGAAAGCTTTCGACCTGGCGCTTATCGAGATTCGCCTCGAAGGCATTGCTGTGTTTCGCCGAGACCCGCAGGGCCAGGGCGGGAACCAGGAACTTCTTGCTGGAGAGCCAGCCGCCGGTGTCGACGACGACATAGTGGATATTGCCACTGGCATGGTCGAATATCACATCCTCGATCTTGCCCAACTTCTCGTCGTTCAAACCATACAAATGAGAGCCGCGGATATCATCAGCAGCGTCCGCGACGCTTGCGTCTTTCAGAGTGCCGTAGTGTGCCATTTTTTCCTCCTGATTTGCCGTTGATTGGATGGAGCGGTGACGGGATGAGCGCGCAACCAGTGCACGGGAAGCACATTTGACTCAAGTATGGAATTTAAGGGGGCCGGAGACAATCCGCCGTTCACTGTAGGGGTTCGCTCTCTAGCTTAGTTAACGCAGCAGGTTGGCTCCGCGTGGGCTCCGTGACATGAGATAAGACTGCAACCGCTAAATCTGGTTGGGAACTTCGGGTTCGGGCTCGCGCACCGGCATGTCGGGGTTCTCGGGTGGATCCGGGGGTTCCTGGACCGGAAATGGCTGGGGGTCGGCGGGACTGCGGAGTTCGTATTCGGGGAAATGATAGTCGGAGTACATAGCATTCTGATGCGAGAAGCAAGCCAACGGAAGCCGTCCATTTCATGTTCTGGGGAACAATGAAAGGCGGAAANNCGAAGGTTTAAGCATGCGGTGAAGTGGTACCGCTAGCGCTTGGCGGGCACGGGTTGCCGGGCGCGGGGTTCGTCCCGGGCGAGGTGCTGCCACTGCTATTGCCTTGGCTTCCCGAGGTTGACGGATTGGAACTCGACGATCCCGAGTTCGGAGTGGAGCCTGACGCCCCATTGGCTGTGTCTGGCAAAGTTCCGCATGGCGAACCGCTCGGCGAGGTGCCGGGGTTCGTTGTGGTGTTGGGGTTGACGGTCGACGGCTGCGTGGTACTTCCAGGCGTCGGAGCATTCGGAGAATTCGAACCAGGTACAGTTGTGTTCGGAGTTCCACCGGGTGAAGTGGATNNCGGCGAAGTGCTGCCAGTCGGCGGGTTCACCGAGCCGGTCGGTGGGGTGGATGGCGAAGCCGTTGAGCTGTGTCCCGCGCCGCTCGAACCGCCCGCAGGCGCCGCTCCGCCTGGGGCACTTTGCGCGACAGCCCAGCTCGCACAACACAATACAACAGAGAGCAAAGTAAGTTTCCGTGACGACATAAGCGAATGACCTCCAGGCGTTTTTAAGTTCGTTTCCTAATGCCGCCACGTAAGTGGCGATCATGTTGGAATTGACTCCCGTATCTCACTCACTCAGTATGCGCGCGTGTGCATTCCGCATAGTATCCGGCATATGCCTTATATGTAGGCNNGCAGCCGCGGCTGCCGAGTCGAAGTTAACTAGATTGAGCGCTAGGCCGCAGGTTTCGACCGGGAGACGAGAGGCGAGGAAGTTCTCAGCTCGCCGCGCTGAGAGCGAGATACGCCAAGCCTGTAAGCGAGACAGCGATGAAGATGTAAGGCCAGCAGTCGATCGCGCGCCTGAAAACCGAAAGCTCCGAGTTGGTTCGTGCTGAGGGCATAGGAGACGCCGTTATGTAAACGTCAATTCTGAGCGCCGATTTCGAAAGCCATAACTAAATACACAGTGTTCTATTACACGAACCGGATGGTCGGGCAGCAATAAGGTAAATCCTGTAACGTAAAAATTCTCTCCCGCAGAGTGTCCCAGCCGGTTGCAAAACATGGCCTTGATGAAACCTTGTCAGCTATATCGTCACCAGGTTTAAAGCAGCAGGTTTAAAGCAGCAGCTAGCGGAAATGCCACCAGCGACCAGGAAGTCTTTCAGGGGAACCCTTCGGTTCAGGTTACTTGAGTTTGTGCGAGGCTGCCTGCGCGATCAGATTTCCGAGGCGACGGAGGAGACCCTAATCGTTTTTCCGTTCAACTCGCCTACGATGCGCGCCCGCTGTCCGGCCAGCCTTCCCAGGACACCAATGTCGCCATCGAGAAGATCAGTCACATCGGATTCGACTAACGCGAAGCTCGCTCCCCCGCGCACACAAACGCGGCTACAGTCGGCGGCGGTTTGGCCGAGGGATGCGGAATGCCTCGCGCCGCAACGGGAGCAGGTTACCAGGCCTTCATACGTTTGCTCGGTGGTCGACGGCGCTTCCTGCCCGGCTACCGCTTCCTCCGTCGCGCCGTCGAACGCGGGATAGCAGTGGCGATCGTGAACCGCGGCCCCGTCCGGGGCG
>PKYX01000367.1 GCA_003132825.1 Acidobacteriaceae bacterium | reverse complement strand
CCGGATTGCGTCAGGTAGGCTTGCTCATCGAAGTAGTCCACCGGGAACAGGGTGCTCGTGCCTTCGCAGGCCGCCGGCGTCAGAATCGGCGGATCGGTCAGGATAAAGCCACGATCGTCAAAGAAGTCGCGGGTGGCGCGGATGATTTCCGCCCGTATCCGCAGAATGGCGGCCTGCCGCGGCGTGCGCACCCACAGATGGCGATGCTCCATCAGGAAATCGACGCCATGCTCCTTCAGAGAGATGGGATAGGGATCATTTTCGGAGACGCGCTGCACCACCTGCACGCCGCTCACGTCGAGCTCGTAGCCCCCCGGCGCGCGCTTGTCGGCGCGGACCTTCCCTTCGACGATGACGCTCGATTCCTGCGTCAGACCCTTGACGGCCTCAAAAACCTCGGGCGCGACCGCGCTTTTCGGCACGACTCCCTGAATCAGGCCGGTGCCGTCGCGAAAAATGGGGAACAGCAGCTTCCCACTCTCGCGCAGGTTGTAGAGCCAGCCCCGAATGGTTACGGTCTGGCCTTCGTGAGTGCCAACTTCAGCGATGGTCGCGATGGGGGAGGACATAAGTTATGCGGATTTGGCGGTTGGGGAACCGCGAGCCGGTTCCGGGCGGCGACGGCCTTTCACTGACTCAATTTCCCCAACCGCTTATCTTTTAGGCTGCTTCGAGCTTTTTGAACGTTTCTCCCATCTTGTCTGCCGGATTCAGCTTCTCGTCGCCCTCGATCTCGAGCAGCAGCGGCGGAGTATGGGGAGCCGAGCGCAGCAGTTCCATGGCTTGCTTCCAGTCGATCGAACCCTGGCCCGGCCAGAGATGAGAATCCTTGTCTTTGGCGTTGTCGTGAATGTGGGTGGAGCGGATGAGATTCTTGAGCGTGTCGAAGGCCTGCGGCATGTCGCCCATGATGTGAGCATGCCCGACATCAAGGCACACTCCGACGTCCTCGAAGTGCGCGCTCTGGATGAACTCGACCAGTTTGTCGGGAGTGGACAATTCGTTGGGGATATTTTCCACCAGAATGCGCACACCGAGCGGTTTGGCAAAGGCTCGCAGGTGCTCAATCGAGGTCATCGCCGCTTCCAGCTTGCGCTCGTTGAAGGACTCGCCGCTCGCGCCAATATGCTGGATCAAGAAGCGGAAGGGAATCTGCTCCGCCAGTTCGAGGGCCCGCTTGATCTCGTCCATGGCCTCGACGCGCTGCCCCCGGTCGATCGAGGCGATATTGACCGGCGCGCCGCCGGCGCGCCCCCATTCGTAGTCGGCGTACAACGGCGAATGCACCGAATGCAGNNTCGAGCAGCCCGGGATGCAGCCTCTCTTTCACATAGACGTAAGTGGACATCGCGTTCAGCATCTTCTTGTTCCAGTGGCTCCCTTCCGAGCGCCCGCAATAGCTTTAACATCCTACCTTGGTTAGAGACAAATCCGCGTGAGTTTGTGAATCGAAAAGCCCATCCCTCGAGGTTACTTCTGGCGCTTCCGGGTCTTTTTACTGGCGCCCGATTTGGGCCGTTTCAACTTCGTTTTCGCCGACACCATGGCATACGATTGCCGGAGCAAGGCTTCGAGTTCGGGGACGGGCAATCGATCGATCGCCTCGAGCAACACCCATTGGTAGCGGCCGAGGTAAGGAGCGGGCCGAATTCCTTCTCTCTCCAGCAGTTCCTCGAACACCTCGGGCGCNNCGCGCACTTGAAGCACAGAGGTTGCGGGACCGAATCGAGACCCACGATCGCGAAGATCTTCCCGCCCACTTTGAAACATAGTTCGTCGCCCCATTGCAGATTCTCTTCCGCGTGCGGGAAACAAAGACAAAAGCGGCGCAGGGCCTCCAGTTGCACTTTGTAGTTCTACCATTGAATCCGGCGGCCGGGTTTCCGAATCAAAACGCACCATGGAGGCAGGGATGCAAACCAAGCAACTGGGAAACTCCGATTTGCAGATTACTTCGGTCGGCTATGGCGCCTGGGCCATTGGCGGTTCGGGCTGGCAGTTCGGCTGGGGCGAGCAGAACGATGCGGATTCGATCGCCGCCATTCATCGCTCCCTCGAATTGGGAGTCAACTGGATTGACACCGCCGCCGCCTACGGTCTTGGCCACTCCGAGGAAATCGTCGCCCAGGCGCTCAAGTCATGGCGCGGTCCGAGGCCCTATGTTTTCACCAAATGCAGCCGCCTCTGGGATGAAAAGGGCATGCTTCGCGGAGACTTGCGCGCCGATTCCATCCAGCGCGAAATCGAGGCCAGCCTGCGCCGCCTCGGCGTGGATGTCATCGATCTCTACCAGATTCATTGGCCCCCCAACCCGGATTCGCCCGAGCTTGAGGAAGGGTGGTCGAAGCTGGCCGAGCTGAAGCGCGTCGGCAAAGTGCGCTGCATCGGGGTTTCGAACTTTAACGTCCACCAGCTGAAGCGATGCCAGGCCATTGCGCCGGTAACCTCGCTGCAGCCTCCCTATTCTCTGGTTCACCGGGAAGTTGAAAAGGACACCCTGCCCTTCTGCTCGCGCGAAGGGATCGGCGTGATTGTCTATTCGCCGATGGCTTCCGGGCTGCTCACCGGGGCGATGACGCGGGAGCGTGCCGCGGCGCTGCCGAAAGATGACTGGCGGCACAAGCATCCCGACTTCAACGAGCCCAATCTTTCCCGCAATCTGGCGCTCGTCGAACGGCTGCGCGAAATCGGGAAGCGGCATGAACGATCTCCCGGCGAAGTCGCCATCGCCTGGACGCTGCTGAATCCTGCGGTTACGGGCGCCATTGTGGGGGCTCGCAACGCAGGCCAAGCCGAGGGCGTGATGCGGGCGGGAGAATTACGGCTGACGAAGGAAGAAGTCAGCGAGATTGAGGCTTCGCTCGGAACTGTCGCGGCCTGAAGCCGAGGTCATTGTCATGCGGACCCGGTCATGCGGGCCCGGTCATGCAGACCCGACCGGTCATGGGAACCCGACCGGGACAGGTCGAAGGTAGCGAAGGCAACGAAGGTAGCGAAACGCAGGCCAGCGCGAGCCTGCCGACTAGACCTGGTCCCGGGCCTCGCCCAGAGTCACCCGTACCTCCATCTTCTTTTTACCGCGAAAGATGGTTACGCGTACGGTATCCCCGGCGCGGTGATTATTCATGATCTGAGCCAGATCCTGCTGGTCCTCGACGGTCTGGTCATCGATCGCCACGATCAAGTCTCCGCCCAGCTTGATGGGATAGTTCCCGAGCAGCGCCTGTTCGGTACCCCCGTGGAGCGCGGCTCGGTCCGCCGCTCCACCCGGAGTGGCGTCCACAATCAACAAGCCGTAATCCGCCGCCAGACCCATCTGCTCCGCGAGTTCGGGAGTAATGGGAATGGTCCTTACCCCCAAGGCCGGACGCCGTACTCTCCCCAGGGTCAGCAAATCGTTCAACACCGCCTTGGCGGTATTGATGGGAATGGCAAAACCGATGCCGNNTGGTGTTGATGCCGATCACTTCCCCGTGCCAGTTCAGCAACGGTCCGCCTGAGTTCCCGGGATTGATCGCAGCGTCGGTCTGGATCGCCTCGTCGATGGTCATGCCGTCCGGCTCCTGCACCGAGCGAATCGAGCTGACGATGCCCCGCGTCAGAGTGCCCGCGAGTCCGAACGGGTTGCCAATGGCATACACCTTCTGCCCCACCTGCAAGTTCCGCGAGTCCCCGAGCGTCATCGGAGTTAGGTCGGTGGCTTTGATCTGAACAATCGCCAAGTCATGCGAGCGGTCGGTCCCGACCACTGTGGCCGCGTATTTTCTGCGGTTGTGCAGCGTCACTTCGAGCTGCCGCGCATTCTCGATGACGTGATAGTTGGTGAGAATGTGGCCCTGCTTGTCCAGGATGAAACCCGAACCCTGGCCCTCCTGCGGCACCATCCCGTAGAAGAAGTCAAACGCCATCGCACGCGAAGTAATGTTCACCACCGACTGAATGTTCTTGCGATAGACGCTGATGTTGTTCTGCTCTTCGGGGTCGAGCGATTCATTGCTCGAGGCCTCGGTGACCTCAACCTGGCCGGGATTGCCCGGCCAACCCGGGGGACGCATTTCGCCCGAGCGGCGACTGGTGAAATAGAGAAACGCGGCGGCAATGAGCACGGCAAGAACGACCGGCCTCAGCACTTTCATGGCTCCAGAACCTTCCCTCGGAATTTCTTCTGAAATCTCTGCCGAACTCTCGTCGGCTCTTTTGCTCTCTGTCTGTTTTTCTCTTTACCGTTCGTAGCGTTCGCCGCGGCCGCTCCCCGCGTCCTTATTCTGGCTAGGCTTGGGGGTTTTCCGCCGCAGCTCCCGAAACACGGCCTCCACTTGCACCCTGGTTTCAGCGAGCGATCCAGAGTTATCAATCACGTAATCGGCGGCCTTGATCTTCTCTTCGTCCGAAAACTGAGCTGCCATTCGGCGCATGACCTCGCGTCGGGCTGTCTCCTGGTCCACGTTTAGCCGGTGCGCCCAGCGTTCGATGCGCTGTTCGGGCCGGCAAGTCACCGCCACCAGGCGGTCAAATTGCCGGGCTGCGCCCGCCTCGAGAAGGAGCGCGGCTTCGACCACGGCAATGGCCTGAGGATCGCGGCGGCCGACTTCCTCCATCCATTCCTCCTGCTTCTTCATTACGGCGGGATGGACAATCTGGTTCAGTTCCTGGATCCGCGAGGGCAGGCTGCCGGCGGTTTCGCCGCCTGGTCCGAACGCCGCCTCCGCCAACCTCGGCCGGTTCAACCGGCCATCCGGATCGAGAATTCCAGGGCCGAAATACCGGACCACTTCCTGGTAGACGGCTTCACCCGGCCGCATGAGCTCGTGAGCAATTGCATCTGCCTGGAGGAGGTGGGCGCCCAGGGTGACAAACATCTCACCCACCGTGGACTTCCCCGAGGCGATGCCCCCGGTCAGGCCGACTCGGAGTGCCCCTGCCGGCCGCGGGATCATGTCCGCGACATCTCGCGCATGCGATTGGCTCGCCGCAGCCTGGCCGCCTTGACCGTATTCGCCATCAGCATGGCGATGGTCAGTGGACCCACGCCGCCCGGCACTGGCGTAATGGCTCCGGCAACTTCGGCCACCTCGGGATGCACGTCCCCCACCAGGGTCGAACCCTTGGCCCGGAATGTCTCCTCCCGTTTCCGATTGCCGGCAAACAGGCGCTGAAACTCGGCCTCGTCCGTCACCTTGTTCATGCCCACGTCAATCACGGTCGCGCCCGGGGTGACGTACTCGCGCCGGATCATCCCCGGCCGTCCAATGGCCGCGACCAGAATGTTCGCCCGTCGGCACACCGCTTGCAGGTCGTGGGTCTTCGAGTGGCACACGGTAACCGTCGCATTGTTGTTCAACAGCAACATGGCCACCGGCTTTCCCACGATGTCGCTGCGCCCGACGACTACCGCCTCCTGGCCAGCGATCGGAATCTCGCTCCGCTCGAGGATCTCAATCACTCCGGCGGGCGTACAGGGCACCAGGCCCGGCCGCTGGGTCGACAAAAACCCGACGTTCACGGGATGAAACCCGTCGACGTCTTTCGCCGGATCGACCGCCAGCAGCACTTCCTTCGAGTCCACTTGGGAGGGCAACGGAAGCTGCACCAGAATCCCGTCGATTTCGTCGCGCCGGTTCAGGTCCTCGACGAGCGCCAGCAGTTGCTCGGTGGAGACCGTATCCGGGGGCGTGAGTTTTTCGCTGTAGATGCCCAACTCCTCGCAGCTCTTCACCTTGCCGCGGACATAGATCTCCGACGCCGAATTATGCCCGACCAGGATCACGGCCAAACCAGGGCGTATTCCCGCCGCCCGCATGGTTTCGATCTCGGCCGCCACTTCCATCCGGATTTGGTGGGCGATCTTGTTGCCGTCAAGCAGAATAGAAGCCATCGGTCCTCATTTTCCCTGCTCCATATCGAATCGGGAAAACCTTATCGTACCCCATGCGGGACCATCGTAGCGGAGCCGGCGGCCGGGGGAGGCTTTCCGGTTTTTGGCTCGCTGGCGTAGAATTCTCAACATGATTCCCAAGGATTTACTCGATATCCTGGTCTGCCCTGCCTGCAAGAAGCCGTTGACGCTGCAAGGGGAAGGACAGAGCTTGAAGTGCGGCGCGTGCCGCCGAGTCTACCCCGTGCGAGACAGCATTCCCATCCTGCTGGTCGACGAAGCTACCCTCGATCCCTCCTGATTTGTGGGCCTTACCCCCACTCTAGTGCCAGTCACGTTTCGTCCCACAACGACACAGAGTGTCAATCTCGAGACGCCTCACGCCTTTTCCCGGTACGGGATTCTGGGCCCCTGGTTCCGGGGCAACTTCCCGTGTCGAAAGGGGTTGATGAAACCAGAGGGCCTCCTGGCACGTACTCAGGAGGTAGGGCTCCGAGCACGGCAACAGAATTGCATGCAACGTTGATTGGTGCTTGTGAGTCTAATAGGCAAGTGTGGTAGAGGGTCGGAGTCGGAGGTGATGACGGCCATGCAAATGAGAGAGACGTTTTCCGCAACTGAATTGACGGCCTTGAGAAACGATCTGTTGCAAGGGGTGATTGATTCCCATGAGGCTGCCGAGCTGCTGCAGATCTTCCTGAGCGGGCGGGGTTTCGGAGTATCGCCGCAACGAGCGCGCGATGCCGCCAGCCGGGTGGAAATGGCTGGCTGCTCCTTGCCAGTCCTGCAACGCGAGTTGGAGAACTTGGCCCTAGTGATGTAACCACGCCCTGGGAAGCCCGGGCGCATGTTAGAAACGACAAAGACTAAAGACAATAGATATAGACACAGAGCGGTGATGAAAAAAGGAATCTCCGGGAACCTCGGAACCCAGTCGCTCCCCGAAGGTGCATAGCGAGAAACAGCCGGGCGAACCAGCCCGGCATTCTTGTTTTTGGGCCTCGCCAGTCCGCATTGGTCTTTGGTTGATCCTTCAGCCGGTCCTGATTGGGCCGCAGAGCTCTCCTCTGTACGCGAAACTTTCGACCGGATCTTAACAGACCGGGCTTCAGGAACCCTGCTGCTCAATTCACCCGGCAAACCGAAACCGTGCGATTGCGGTAAGGACAGTCCATGTGGTCGACGCCGGCTCGCTCGACCACGATCCAATCCACGCCGAATTCCCGCTTGAGCCGACGAAAGTCCTCCACCTCGAAACTCTGCCAGCCCTCCTGCGCGCGCACCTGGTCGCGCCAGAATTCCGCGAGCGCCGGGAACATGGTGACCGCCCCGCTGTCCTTCATGCGGTCGGCCAGCCGGGAGCGTTCCGCAATCGCCCGAAATCCGTGCTGATCTTCCCCGGCCAGCGCCATGGCGCTCGGGTCCAAGGCAAAGTAGGCGTCGAGCGGAGTGTGCTGACGAATCCACACAAAGGCTTGCACCCAGTCATTCTTTGGGGGAGCATTCGGCCACTCGAGGTGCGGCGTCGCCGGGAAAAGCTGCCGCTGCGCAAACGCCATCCCGGCGCAAAGCGGCACCAAGAGCAACAGCCATCGCCCGACATGCCTTTTGCATACGAATTGCGCGAGCAACCCTCCCGCGAAAACAAAAAGCAGGATGTACACCAGATGCAAGTAGCGCATGGGCTGCAGCTCGGCAAATCGCGCCATACCCGGCGGAACGCTCGCGGCCACCGCCACCGCGAAGTAGAACGCCGCAAACCCAAGCAGCGCGCGGCATAGCAAATCGAGCACGGGCAGATTCTGTTTGCGCGCGATGCGATGGAACCACCACAGGAGCCCCATCGGTGCAAGCAGTCCCAGCCACTCATACCAGGCCCAGCGCAGCAGGAAGAAGTACGATCGGGTTTCGAGCACCTCGCGGTAGGCATCCGTCACGGGCGGAAACAGACCGAACGGCAATAGCAGCGACAGGCTGGCGGTTTGCGTCTGAGAACCGCTTTCGGTCCGGCTCATCCAGACAACCAGAAGCGCGTACGACAAACCGAACACCGCCATTAGGGGATGAATCAGGACGGCGAAAATCGCCCAGAGGGCGGCCCGCCCGAGCTTGCGTTCGAGCGCATTGAGCAGGACGAAAATCACCGCCGGAGCGGAAAGCGAGCGGGTGGTCAGATACTGGTCCATGATGTAGAGCGAAGTTCCGGCGACCGGAATGGTCAGCAGAGACGCCACCAGGGCCACGCCGCCCCACGGGGCCTGGGAATCGCGAAACGCCAGCCGCCCCACCCGCCAGCAGGCCACGAGCAGGAAGAAGATGCTCAGGAACTGCCACGCCAGTAGTCCCCACTCGAAAGGCAGATGGGTGATCCGGATGGATTCGGCAATGAGATTTGGAAACAGCGTCAAGTGCGCGTGCGAAGCAAAAAATCCGCTGTTGTAAGGGTAGAGTGCCGGGTTTAACTGCTGCTTGATCCCGGGAACGTAAATTTCACCGTCTTCGACAAAGGGATGATAGCCGTGTACGAGCATTGCGCCCGCGGCCAGGATCAGCAGCCCTAGGAGTTGCGTCGGACTGAGTTTGCTGTGCAAGTTTGAAAAGCGGCCGGTTCGCGCTGGTCCGGGCCGAGCGCGAAAGCTTCAAATCGTCGAGAACGGCCCCCGGGGGCGCGAAGACCCGGGTGAGGGCGTCAACCGTCCCTTTATCCCTGATCCCTTCAGCCAGTCCGGGTGCCGGCGGCACCGCGGGCATAATAGGTCGCGCTCCCGGGCTCCAGGCGCCGGCCCTTTTCACTGAAGACGCGGAACTTCAGCACTCCCATCCGCTGCAAGGCAAATTGCAGCGTGGTCAGCATGACCCCCAAACCGTAGGTCACGCTGCGTGAAAAATTGATCGAAGAAGCCTCGGCGAAGTATTTGGTCGGGCAGGACACCTCGCCGATGCGGAAGCCGAAATAGGCGCACTGCGCGAGCATCTGATTGTCAAAGACAAAGTCGTCGGAGTTTTCAAGCAGCGGTAAGGTGGCGAGCAGTTCGCGGCTGAAGGCGCGATAGCCGGTGTGGTATTCCGAGAGCTTGAGGCCGAGAAACAGATTCTCGAACGCGGTCAGGAAACGATTGGCGACGTATTTGTACCGCGGCATCCCACCGCGCAGCGCCTGCCCTCCGATGATGCGCGATCCGAGCACCACGTCGTACACGCCGTAGGCGACCATGCTGGCCATGGCCGTGACCAGCAGGGGCGTGTACTGATAATCCGGATGCAGCATGATGACCACATCGGCTCCGGCAGCCAGGGCTTCCCGATAGCAGGTCTGCTGGTTGCGTCCGTAGCCGTAGTTCCGGTCATGCACAAAACACTGCAAACCCAGGCGGCCCGCGATTTCGACCGTCTGGTCGGTGCTGTGATCGTCCACCAGCAGACACACATCCACCAGTTCGGGGAGCTCTCGGACCGTGTCTTCGAGCGTCTTCTCCGCGTTGTAGGCGGGGAGAACCACGACCACGCGTTTGTGGTTAATCATGCGGGTGCATCCTGCCGGTGCATACGATGGGGACAATCATAACCGTTTGCGAGCCACTCGCGAGCCGCTCGAAGGATCGGACTGCTCCCCGGGCCGTCCGTCTCGGATGGCGCAAAGCCCAACCCGGACAGGCCAGGCCCCGATTGAGGGCGGTCGGAGTTTGACGCTTTTCGACAGCGCACGCTAGAATAGTCCAGTTTGCCTGTACTCGCGGTTCCGTTCTGGGGCCGCCCGCCAAGTTGCCGAGAGCGCCGACGCGGAAACACAGCAAGCATAGAAAAATCAGCAAGTTCCCGGATCGCGCCAGGGCTGTCGATCAACCCTTCCAGCTGCTGCGGCCGGCACAGGATTTGACGGAGGCACAAGTATGTACGCGGTCATCCGCACGGGTGGAAAACAGTACCGGGTCGCTCCGGGCGATGTAATTCGGGTCGAGAACCAGGGCGACGGCAAGGACGGCAAAATCGAGTTCAGTGATGTGCTCGCCGTCTCCGGCAGCGCTGGCCAGATCGGCAAGCCGCAGTCCGAAGCCCTGGTGACCGGCGAGGTCGTCGAGCAGGGGCGCGGCGCCAAGATACTGGTGTTCCACTACAAGCGCAAGAAGCAATACAAGAAGTTGCGCGGCCATCGCCAGGGATATACGGCCGTCCGGATCATCGAAATTGCGTTCGACGGGCAGAGCTTCAAGGCGCCCGAGCTGCCGAAGAAGCAACCCAAGCCGAAAAAGGCCGCACCCGAAATCGTCGAGGTGCCAAAGGCGGAAGCGAAAGCGACCGCGCCGGCCGCCAAAAAGAAAACGGCAGCCCATAAACCGGCGGCAAGGAAGGCCGCGCCGAAGAAGAAAAAGTGACACGGCCGAGCTGGGCTCGGTCGGGACGGGCGCGATGCCCGTCCGCACACGGTGGATGAAAGCGGACATTTTATGGCACACAAAAAAGGGCAGGGCACTTCACGAAACGGGCGCGATTCGAACGCCCAGCGGCTGGGNNAAAGACGATACTCTGTTCGCCAAAATCAGCGGCCGCATCAAGTTCCTGAACAAGGGCAGCATGGGAAAGTTCGTCATGGTCGAGCCCATCGAGGCGAAGTAGGCGACGACAGGGAAACTCAAACGCTAGGGCCCGCGTGGAGTGTTCGAACGCGGTCTGACGCCTCGGCTCGAGCCGGGGCTTTTTCGTGGGCCGAAGCCCTCGGACTTTGTCCATTCTTTAAGTACCGATCGAGCCGACGCTGCGGTAGCTTGCAGGATTCTGCTGTTCGCTTTCTGATACTCATTTTCTGAAGTTCATTCTCTAATGTTCATTGACGAAGCCACAATCCGAGTGAAGGCGGGCGACGGGGGTAACGGTTGCATGGCTTTTCGGCGGGAGAAGTTTGTTCCGC
>PKYX01000022.1 GCA_003132825.1 Acidobacteriaceae bacterium | reverse complement strand
CTCTGGCGCAGGGAAAACTCTCCGGCAGCCCGCAAGCTGTCTCCCGTGAGCGTCACCCGAGCCGACACCGGGTGACTGCGCCGCACTCCGTGCAACGACAGTTCTCCGTTGAGAGCCACCCAGTACTGTCCTTCGCCCGTCTTGCTGACCGATGCTACGGTGCACTCATACACGATTTCCGGATAGCTGTCGCCTTCGAGGACTTCTTGGTACATTCTGCGATTTATTTCCTGGCGATCCTTGTCGCTAATGTCATCGGTGACCTCGAGCGACGCGGCCTGAATCAGAACCCGCAAAGAGCTATTCTCCAGGGTATTCGGATCGACCAGCGCCTCGCCTTCAAAGCCCGGAATGGCAATCGTCGGGTTATGGCCAAGCGCCGAAAACAGCCCGGTGGCAAAGGCCCGGACGGTAAACTTGCTCCTGTCGTTAGCCGTGAGGTAGCGAACCATCGGTGCCTCCGAGGGTTGGGTCTGATCGATGGCGTTATGCAAGCACCCTCCGGTTTGGCGCCTAGCCCCGGCGCTTCGCGTCCCCAGCTCAGGCGCCGTTCTGTTTCGGCGCCACGAAATAGAATACGAACTTGAGTTCATCTTTGATTCGCAGCAATCCCCCGGCGACGGAAGCGATGGCGAGGTCATAGTCGGTTTGCCGCAGCCGAAATTCTCCATGAGCCCGCAGGCTGCCCACGTTCAGGATCAGCTGCGCCTCGATCGCTTGCAGGTTTTCGACGCCATGCATCGACATCGTCCCGTTAATGTCGGCGCGATAGCGATTGGCTCCGACCGCACTGCAAACCACCCGCGTACTGCGGTAGGTCACATCCGGGAACTTATCCGGCTGTAACACCTCGCCGAACATCACACGCTCAATCGCCTTCCGGTCGAGCTGTGTGACTTCATCCATGATGACCAACGATCCGGTCTTAGCGATCAGATGCAGTGAACCAGCATCCAGTTTGTCGGGGTCAAACTCCATGTCCCCAGAAAATTCGCGGATAAAGAAAGTAGGACGATGGTCCGCGATCCCGGCTAATCCCTCGGCGAAGGCCTGCACCGTAAACTTGCTGGATTTGGCATCCAACGCGTAATGTGTCTTCCCCATGCGGTATCAGGCCCTTCGATTTGAACTCAAAAGCATCGAACCACGCCCCCGCCCATCCGCCCCGAGCGTAACGAGCCGAAAGGGCCCAGCCTGGCCGCGCGCACCCTGCCAGGATTCACATGGACCGCAATTTCAGGTAGCGGTCCAGATCCGGCAAAGCCAGACTGGCCAGACTGCCGATTCCCAGCTGTCCCATATAACGCCTCGCGATGGGATTGGTCAGAATCAGACCGGCCCCGAAGACCATCAGGGCCAGCCCGCTGAGCATGTAAAGCGTGTCCTTATCGTTGAAGTCCTCGTTGCTATGTTGCATGGCCATGGCAGTCTCCTTGATTACTCCTCTTGCAGGACGTTTCACAGCGGCGAAAGTCTCGAATCAGGCCCTTCCTGCTCGAGGATTCGGCGAACCACCGACTCCACTAACTTGACCGCCTCATCGACGGCGGCCTCGACCGGGGCACTCAATCCCATCTGGCCTTCTTCGCCTCCGAGTGTGCCCGGCTCGCAGCCGACCAGCAGAACTTTCTTCACCTCGATATTCATAGCCCGGGCGGTGCGCAGTACACTCATCGGATTCATGGCATGCGCTTCGAGGGCCGGCGGAGCTTCGGCTCCAGCCCCGGGGTTCACCTCAGGCTCGATGACGTACAAAGTCCCCGGAGCCTCGCCGCGCGGGCACGCATCCACCAGGATTGTGGTTTCGTAGCCGTCTTCGAAAGCGTATGCCAGGTCCAAGCCGCGGATGCCGAAGTCCGCTACCCGTACGCCCTCGGGAAGCTTGAGGCCAGCCAGGCGGCGGATCACTTCCACGCCAAAACCGTCATCGCCGAGGAAAATATTGCCGATGCCAGCGACCAGGATGCTGGGCTTCGCGACGGGCAGGTGTTTCTGGGCTTCGAACTCGGAAAGCGGTTCGATTTCTTCCGCCGCGAAGAAGAAGCGATGTCCAGGCTGGCGGAGCAGGCCCATATCTCGGCCCGGGTCATTGTCGAGAACGACCGAGATGTGGCACTTTCCTTCGTAGTCCTGCTCGAGCGATTCGATGGTGGCAATCTGCCCCGCCAACGCGATGTCCATCACGTCGCCGCCCTTGCGAGGCCGCAGACGGACGCGACTTCCGGCCCGCACGTCGATCCCCAAAATTTCCATATGATCGACCGGGGTTTTCTCTTCCAGAAGTTGCCATTCCCACTGGTTCATGGATTGTCCTCCTTGAGTGGGCGCAATCCCCGCAGGACTCCGTGCAGCTTCATCAACTGCTCGACCGGCATGGATTCGGTGCGCTCGAGCATGGCGCGCGCGCGCTCGTCCGATTGGCTCATCTCGCGCTTCTCTTCGTCCGTCAAGGTCATGATTCGCAGGGAAAGAATCTCGTCAATCTCAGTTCCGTCGAACAAGTCTCCCGCGCTTTCGGGCGCGATCTGGGGATAGTCATAAAGGATGATGGGGGAGGAGAGCATGGTGTCCGATTCTCCTTCCACTCCGACCAGCACGGGCCAGGTGCCAACGTTTGCACAGCGCGCCACCAGCTCGACCAGTCTCTCCGCGGGCGCGAACTGGGACACAAAGCTGCCATCCTCGACCCCCAGGACGGTGTGAACCGAAACCAGCGAACTTAACAACGCTTCTTGGCGATGGGTCCCTCTGGTGGTCGCAAACGGCGTGGTGTTTGCAATCACCACCCGAATCTTGAACACCTGATCTTCGACCGCTTCGCCCGTAACTTGGACCACGCCGGACAGGGCTTCGTGCTCGCGTACGGTTACCCCTAGGATGACACCGCCAGCATCCCGTAGAAACTCCAAATGCTTCTCGCGAGGAAACGTGATCGCCTGGGACAGGGGACCGCGCCCCAGGGCTTCGAGATTCGACACCGGCAAACTGATTTCACGCTCGACCGCCTCCTGCCAAGGCTGATGAATGCGGCCATCGACGGTAAGTCTGTCGACCAGCCGAAACTCCGGCACCTTGTCCCCGGGCACTTCGCTCGCGGGCGTTCTCAGCTCGCCGATGGTGCGTTCGACCAGCTGGAGAAAACGGACTCGAACCGCAAGCGCCGTCGTCGAACTGCCCAGGACCAAGCACTCGGTCTGCATGGTCGAGGCTTCGTTGCCCTTCTCGGCCGCGCTGTAAGATGCGGGACAGAGCACGCCGAAGTTCCACCGCTGCTGATTTTTCACCGAGGAGGGCCGGTAGGGGTAGAGCATGTACCCTTCGTAAAGCACCGCCTTCGCGATCTGATCCGCCACTCGGAGATTCATCCGACCACCGTCTCTTCCACCGGGACGATGCGCTCGAGGGCCGCCTCCCAGGTGGGAATACCATGTCGAACCTTGTATTGGTACAGGCGGTGGAAGGCGTCTTTGTGCAGGCAGAGCCAGACGCTGTTGGGATAATAGGTATCCATCACTTCGCGCCAGAGTTTTACCGGCAGTTTGAACCGGGCTTCCTTGTCCCAGGAGATGGGAGCGACTTGCAAGCCGTTGTCGCTCGTGGCATAGAAGACCGTGCCACTGAACTGCAAGCAAACCGGGATTTCTCCCCCCGACAACCCGTCGAAGTACTTCGTGGTAGCCACGTTGAAATCGAAGGTGCAGGGCACCGGAAGATCGACCAAGGTGGTTCCCTGGAACGAGGGCACGACCAGATTGACATGCGTCCACAGCAGATTCCGCAAGGTCTGACCCCACCGGCTGGGCTCGCCAAACAGATCGAGCAACCGCGCCTGATCCTCGGGACTGTACTTGCGGCGGGTCACTTCCAGCTGGATCTGACAGCGCAGCGCGACCGTGTGAATGGTCTGGTCGGGATTGGCATCGCGCAAACGAAGCTTAAAGGCCAGCATCGGGGTCGCCGCATTGGCGACCAACTCGACTCCCTCGACTTCGAAACCCAGATTAGGCATGAGGTTCCCCTTCCAGCCGGGATCGCCCTTTGATCTCGACCGACCGGGATTTCAAACTGGTAAAAAATTCGCCCAGTTCCTGCCACACTTCGGTCCCGCCCGAGAGACCCTTCCAATGCATCCGGATCAGCCCCACCAGCTTGTAGCATTCATCGATCGGAAGCAGATAGTACTCGGCCGCGGAATATCCGCGGGAATAGCCCAGCCGGTTGACCAGTAGCCCCTCCACATCGGATTCCATTTCCTGCAGAATCGGATTGCGCGCCCCAATGTCATGCCAGGATTCGAGCGCGAGCAGCGATTCCATCGCGCCCGCGGGGCTGGGATAGAGTGCGATCACCCGATTCTCCAGGCTGCTCTCGAAGAAAAATGCCATATTGATGGGAACCATCAGGCCGTTCCAGTCGGCGTCGCTCAGCTCGAAGCCGGGAACAGAACGCACCCGCCGCGGCACGCGTTTGAACTTCACCCCCTGGCCACTGAACAGAATGGCGCAAGCTTCGCAAGTGCAGAGGAGTTTGCGGCGCGCCACCTCGATCAGGTGGGAATGCGTGCTTGCCAGTCCCTGACTGCACAACTCGCAACGCTCGAGAGGCCGTTCGCGGCGCGCAAAATCGCGTAGCGTTCGGAAACCGTCGGAGGAGCCGGTAAATTGTCCTGTACTCATGATTTCAGCATTCCCAAAATCTCAATCCGCACCCGGCGGTTCCAGAGCCACCGGCGGATGGCGTGGGACCTGGGATGCGACCGGGCCGGCCATCAACTGGCCCAGGGCCACAAATCCGGAAGAGGGCTTCTCCGCAAGACCTTCGATCGCCAGCGAGGTTAGATCGGGCGCGGCGTCGTAGATGGCTCCCTCGAGCGTGGTCTCGACCGTGTTCGCGTTCGAGCCGCAGCTATGGGAGCTGGTTTCGACTCGCAGCCGGACTCGGCCGTCGGTGATGTCGAGTTCTTCGACCTCCCAACCCTGTTTCCGCAACTGCGGGCGCACCCGGTCCAGGGCTTTGCGCAGGCGGGTTTCGAGATCTTCGGGATGGAGGCCATAAAGAATGAGCAGGCCGCTCACCAGCGAATCGCGGCCC
>PKYX01000235.1 GCA_003132825.1 Acidobacteriaceae bacterium | reverse complement strand
GAATACATCCGATAGATGCTCGGAATCACTCCCTTGGTTTCGACATCCGAGAGCCGACTCGGCGGCACGGCAAACTCTTCGTTGCGATGCCGCGCGGCGATGCGAACGCTGGCGCCCTCGACATCCCGCATGGTCAAACCAAGTTGCTCGCGCAAAGCGCGAAGATTCTGCCCGCCGGAAAACATGGCTCGCCCCCCCTCCATCAACCGAAACCGCTGCGCGTGTCGAACTCGCGCGAGCTCAGCGGAACCGCCTTCCGCGAATGCGAAAGCCAATCCGCCGAACCCTTGCGGAAAGGTCAGCCCTTCCGTTCTGGATTCGTAACTTACCGAAAAATTTACTTTAGGCTTGCGCCAGCTCCGCTACTTTCACTAAAGCGCTTCCCCCCGCGGATTTCAGCAGTGAATCCGCCTGCACGGCTTTGCAGAAGCAGGAAAGAACGGAACTCGAAAAGCCTGGGACTCCGAACTTGGCAGAATGGTAAAACGCGGGCCGCCTCCTTCGCAAGGCAAATAACACTCCCCCGAGACAAGGCAGACCGAGCCTGGAACCGGCTTCGAAGCTGCAGTCGACCCCGTCCTCAGACCCACGAAAATCGGCTGATTGCACTGTTTTCTGTGCAAAGAGCATCTGCCGGCCCGAGCGCCCTAGCCTCCCCGGCTTGCGGATCGCACACCAGGACGCCCGAAACAGCGGTTCCCGGATACGGAAAAAAGCGCTGCCCGCGTGATTTCCCGGTCAAAGCATCAGGCCACTGCTTCGACCAAAGGCACATTGACCAGATGCTCGCTCACAAACCAGGATTCGAGTTCATTGGTGCGCAGCACATCGCTCACCACTACGTCGTTGGTGCCGTCGTCGCCCAACTGGGAGGCTCGGCGGGCCAGGGTTCGGCTCTGCCGGATGATGATCTGGTGAGCATCGAGGAGACGGGACAGCTGAACCGCGACTTCTTCCCGTCCGCGCGGCGGCCGCTCAATCTGAGTGGTTTCGGCCACGTCGTGGGCCATGGTGAGGCTCACCCCGCCGAGGGTCTGGATGCGTTCGGCGATCGTGTCCACCAACTCCGCCTGTTCGCCGTGGTGCTTGTCGAAGAGCAGATGCAGCTGGTAAAAGGTCGGTCCGGCAACTTGCCAGTGGGATTTCTTGTAGAGGTCTCGCAGGGTCATGGTATCGGCCAGCAACTGGTTGAGTTGTTCGGTCATTTCCAGGCGAACCGGCTCTTCCAGTTCGAGCGGCAGGGCGTGGGTGACGGTGCCATAGGGCTGGATTTCGGGAGCTCTTTGGTGGAAGCGGGGTTGCGCGTTGACGGTTCTGGGACTGCCAGCGATCGTCTTTTTCTGCATGGAACTCTCCTCTCAGGGTTCATGATTGGTTTTCCGAATACCGTGGCGAAGAGACGCGCGGAACATGGTTTCAAATCGACAGCTTTGCGCGAGTATCCGGAGGGTTCGGGTGGTACACCAGTTTGGATGATTCTCGCGCCACCCGCGATTCCGCTTCCGGGACGGCGGTCGGGATTTCCGCCAATTTCCGGAATCGCCTTTCGCCGGCGCCAGCCAATGCGATGGGACCGAATTGCGTCCAGCAAGTTTCCCGATTATTGTCTATGATGGAATGTTTGCATGGCTCGAATGGAGAGACCCGACGTGGCTGAAACTGGTATCGCTGAGATCCACTCGAATGGATCTGAAGTGCTCGAGACCCGGGAGTGGCTCGATTCCCTCGATTACGTGCTCTCGACCGGCGGTCCGGAGCGGGCGGGACGACTGCTGCAGCAACTCTCGCTGCACGCCCGGCGCGCCGCCGGCGTAAACCTGCCGTTCACCGCGACCACTCCCTACGTGAACACGATTCCCGCCCGGCAGCAGCCCTCGTTCCCGGGCAGCCAGGCCATGGAACGCCGCATCAAGAGCCTGGTGCGCTGGAACGCACTGGCCATGGTGGTGCGGGCCAATAAGATGCAGGAGGGCATCGGCGGACACATCTCCACCTACGCCTCCGCCGCCACCCTCTACGAAGTGGCGTTCAATCACTTTCTGCGGGCAAAAACCGAAGACGGCGACCGCGATATCGTCTATTTCCAGGGGCACGCCGCGCCCGGCATGTATGCCCGCGCCTACCTCGAAGGTCGCATCCCCAAGGAGAAGCTCGAAAACTTCCGCCGCGAGCTGAAACCGGGCGGAGGCCTCAGTTCCTACCCTCACCCCTGGCTCATGCCCGATTTCTGGGAGTTTCCCACCGTTTCGATGGGCTTGGGGCCGATTCAGGCGATCTATCATGCGCGCTTCAATCGCTATCTCGAAAACCGAGGCTTGAAGAAGTGCTCGAGCGGCCGGGTTTGGGCGTTCATGGGCGATGGCGAGATGGATGAGCCGGAGTCGCTCGGCTCGATCACCTTGGCCTCGCGCGAAAAGCTCGACAACCTGCTCTTCGTCATCAACTGCAACTTGCAGCGACTGGACGGTCCGGTGCGCGGCAACGGCAAGANNGGCGCGGGATGGAATGTCATCAAGGTGATCTGGGGCAGTGACTGGGACAGCGTAATCGAGAATGATCGCGACGGTCTGCTGGTCAAGCGCATGGGCGAAGTGACCGACGGCCAGTTCCAGAAATATTTTGTGGAGAGCGGGGCTTACTTCCGGCAGAACTTCTTCGGCTCCGATCCCCGGCTGCTGAAGATGATCGAGCACTTTTCCGACGAGCAACTCTCCCGCATTCGGCTGGGTGGGCATGATCCGCTGAAAGTGCACGCCGCCTATAAAGCCGCGGTTGAACATCAGGGTTCGCCGACGGTCATTCTGGCCAAGACCATCAAGGGATATGGCCTCGGCGAAGCTGGCGAAGGCAAAAACATCACCCACCAGCAGAAGAAGCTGAACGATGAAGAGTTGCGCATTTTCCGTTCGCGCTTTGGAATTCCTATCGCGGATGAGGAACTGCACGACGCTCCCTTCTACCGTCCTCCCGACGACAGCCCGGAAATCCGCTATATGCAGGAACGGCGCACCCAGCTCGGCGGGTACATGCCGGAGCGGAAAGTCCGCGCCCAACCGATTCAGCCGGTGGCGGAGACCCACTTCGAAGAATTCTACAAAGGTACGGACGGGCGCGAAGTTTCAACCACCATGGTGTTCGTGCGCCTGCTCTCGAAACTGCTGCGCGACCCCGAGATTGGCAAGCTGATTGTGCCCATCATCCCGGACGAAGCTCGCACCTTCGGCATGGAGGCGCTGTTTCGCCAGGTGGGCATCTACTCGAGCGTGGGACAGCTCTACCAGCCCGTGGATATGGATACGTTGCTCTACTACAAGGAGGCCAAAGACGGCCAGATCCTTGAGGAAGGCATCACCGAAGCCGGTTCCATCAGCTCGTTTATCGCCGCCGGAACCGCCTATTCCAATCACGG
>PKYX01000219.1 GCA_003132825.1 Acidobacteriaceae bacterium | reverse complement strand
GAGACCTCGAGCCTATGGCTAGAGCCGAGTAGAACCACAAAGGTAAACTTCCAGCCAGATGGCCCACTTCAACCCCCGGCAACGGTGAGTTATTGACCTGCCTAGGTTGAGGTTTGCCGCCTATCTGTGCATTACGTCCCACATGCTTACTGTGTTGGCTACTTCGATGCCAGGGGTAATCAAGTTTCTCACCCGGGTGGACGCTCCACTTTTACACCCTGGCGGCGACCCACGGGACAGTTCTGTGGCTTCGCAGCGACTCCTGGACCACCGATTAACTCTCTGGGCACGTGAGCATCTTGGTTCTTAGTTGGCTAATCGTAATCCCCCAGATTCTAGCTTTTGCTTGCCAGCAAGAGCGCGCGGTTCGACGAGAGGGGAACGGAAACCGGATCCTGCCATGCGAGCGCCGGGAGGAGCTGGCGAGCGCGGTCGAGCTGGGCGCCGCCGATCAGTAGCGCGAGACAACCAGAGGGGGCAACCAGGCTGGCTGCGGCGGGAAGGACGGAGTCGAAGCGCTCGACGGCGCGGAGGGTGACGACGCGGGCTTGCCCGGGGAAGTTTTCGCCGCGCCCGGAGAATACATCGATGTCCGTCAATGTAAGTGCTCGGATGGCCTGGCGGAGGAAGGTGGCTTTTTTCTGGTTGGATTCGATGAGGGTGACGCGGATCGCCGGCGCCCACATCTTGATGGGCAAGCCGGGAAACCCGGCGCCCGAGCCGAGGTCAATGAGGTCATTGGCGGCGAGTCCGGGAGGACCAAAATCCGCCTCCCGCGGACGGGGTTCGCTCCGAGGACCTAAGGGCGCCGCTGTCTCCTTACCGGGAAAAGGTACGCGGCGGTCGGGGAAAAGGTGGCGGGCGGCGAAAAGGGATTCGCCGAAATGGCGAGTGACGATCTCGTCTCGATCTCGCACCGCCGTGAGATTGATGCGCGCATTCCAGCGAAGCAGCACATCGATATATATCGATATGTTCTCGAGCAACGCCGGGGTAAGAGAAGCAGACTCTTCGACGCTCGCTGTCTCCTCGGAAGCAAAAGCCTTGGAACGTGCGGACGGTTCGGGCCATTCCCGAATCGGGCGCGCAGGCCGGGGACCCTCGATAAATGGCTGCAGCAGCTCGGCGATACGGGCCGGGTCCATGGCATGAAAGATTGTAGACGGCAGGGCCGGATTCATGAAGGGCGAGGGTGTCTCGGCTGGCACAAAATCATGTCCACTTCGAGGAGGGGCCTACGACAAATTCAGCTGCGTTTGATCTTTGTGGCTGCTTCCAGCATATCTGCTCTACAGCATGACCTGCCGCGAGAACTCCGGCGAGTTTCAGCGCAACCTTCAACCCAAAGAAACAAGCTACATTTATGGAAACCGGAACAGTGAAGTGGCATAACGATGCCAAGGGATATGGTTTTATCAGCCGCCGGAACGGTGAGGACGTGGTTGGACACTTCTCGGCGATTCAGGCCAGCGGATTTCGCAGTCTGCAGGCAGGGCAGCAGGTGCAATTCGATGTGGTCAAAGGCCCGAAAGGCTGGCAGGCCGAGAATGTGAAGCCGGTTTAGGCCACCTTACAGAATAGAGCTCGCAACCAGGGCGGCTCTCGAGTCGCCCTTCATTCTTGCGGGCGGGAATTCATGAGTTCAGCCACCACGAAACCCGCGGCCCCGGTTCTTCGGAGGACCAGCAACGGTTCGCGGCCCGTCTCCTGTCCCCGCGTAGCCCGCGCGTAACCGACCTCGGTTCTCTACGGCTGGGAGTCGCGGATTAGGACTACGTCAGAATCGACGTGGCCGCGGATGAGGGCGAGTTTGGTACCGTCGGGCGACCAGGCGAAGCCGTCGCCGATGTGCTCGGCAGTGAAATTGGTTACTTGCTTTCCGGGGGAACCGTCGAGCGGCTGGAGCCAGAGGTTATCNNCGAGCGGCTGGAGCCAGAGGTTGTCGACGTCATGCTCGCGGATGGGATATACGACGGCTTTGCCATCGGGACTAAAGCGGACAGGTCCCGAAGGAGAACGCTGGAAATCGAGAAGCTTGGCGGGCTGCTTGGAGTCGAGGGGGGAAAGGGCTAGCATCTGCTCGTGCTCTCCCACGTGCTGGAAGGTCAAAAACGCCACCAGCTTTCCATCCGGTGAAATACCAAAGCCCTGCTGCGCGGGGTAATCGGAAACCTTTTGCGGGGGGCCTCCTTCGATCGGCACTTTCATGAGCGCATCGCCGCCAGCGAGATCGCGGTAAAGCACCCATTGGCTGTCGGGAGAACAGACTGCGTCCTCGTCCACTTTCCCGCTGGTGAGAAGCTTCACGTTTCCGCCGCCGGCGTCCATGCGGGCGATGTCCTCCGTTTTCGCGCCGTCGTGNNTGATGACAAAGGCGACATAGCGCCCGTTGGCGCAGGCCGAAGGGCCGCCGTTGGCCGTGTGGGCTTCCATGGGCAACCCGGTCTTGCTGCCGGAATCAGGATTGAGCAAGGAGAGCGTCAGCTCCTGATCGACGATCAGTTGTCCGCCGGGCGTCCAGCTGAAAGTGTTGACGGGCTGGCCGGAGGTGATCTGCTGGGCCTGTCCGCTGCCTGCCGCGGCCGCCGGGACCAGGAAAAGATCCCAATGACGCTCGTTCAACACGGCGGCCAAGGAGCGTCCGTCGGCGGCCAGACTGAGACTGGAGTAGTCGTTGATATCGTTCGTGACCGTGCGATATTTTCCCGCCGGATAGGAGATAAACGCAATTTGATTGCGGGTGTAGTTCGAGATGTAGTCACGAGAAAGAACCAGTTGGCCGGAGCCGTCGGGCATCCAGACGGGGTCGCCGAAAATGCCGTCGGAGTGGAAGATGGTTTTCTGCTGGTGGGTGGTTAGGTCGGTCTGCAGCAGGCCAGTGAGCGCGCCGTCGGGCTGAAGGTCCACGCAGATGAGACTTTTTCCGTCGGGAGCCCACGCCAGTCCGAACAGGCAGCCGGTTTGCGGGCCGCTGACCAGCGTCTTCTCATCGCCACCATCGACCGAATCGATCATGATGCGGTATTTGCCGGGATCGGGATCGCCGTAGCGGACAAAGGCGAATCGTTTTCCGTCGGGCGAGAAAGTGATGTTGGAATCGATATCGGTGACCAGCTTCTGGAGGGTTCCGCCCAACATGGGAGCGCGGTAAAGATATTCCAGCTCCTCACTCGCGGCCTCGCTGCGCACGAAGTAGAGATAATTGCCGTCCGGGGAAAAGCACAGGCTGAGATAGTGGACCGCGGCCGGGGGAATGACCTGGGTGTCGCTATCGGTGGGGAGGTTGCGCAACCAGAGGCTCTCCTGGCCACTGTCACGCACTACGTTGAGGATGTATTTGCCGTCGGGAGAGATGGCGGCGCGCGCAGCTTTGCCGGTTTCGGTGACTTTGCGGATGGAGATGTTCTGGAAGGGCAGAGCCCGGCTACGGGAGAGAAAGGCATAGAGTCCGTAGCCTGCGGCGGCGAGCAGCGCGAGGACTACGAGCGAGGTGAGCGCGAGGCCCAGCTTGTTCTGGCTGGCGGCGGCGATTACGGCTGAGCTCGAGGAAGTGACGGTCGAGCTAGGCTCGACCGTACGGGCGAGGGCGCCCGTACCCCCGCGAGCATCGGCACGCACTCCCCCATCAGTCCCGCTAGCATGTGCCATTACAGGGTCCGGCGCGGTCGCGACGCGGGATTTCGAGGATTCGAGATCGCGCTTGAGACGGCGGAGGTCGCCGCGCAGGTCGGCGGCGGACTGGTAGCGCAGTTCGCGATCCTTTTCGAAAGCCTTGGCCAGGATCTCGTCGAGCTTGGGCGGGAGCTCGGAGTTGTGTTCCGTGATCGGCACGGGATCGAGTTGCAGAATGGCGTGGAAGATCACAGCCGAGGTGTTGCCGGGGAAGGGGAGGCATCCGGTCGCGGCCTGGTAGAGGACAGCACCGAGCGAGAACAGATCGGTGCGCGGGTCGAGCACTTCGCCGCGCGCCTGCTCGGGCGNNGACATGTAGGCAACGGTGCCGACCGTACTTCCCGGGCTGGTGAGGTGCGCGGGGCCGGGGCCGGCGAGGGTGGCTACGGTTTCCATGGCAGGCTCGGCGAAGCGCGTCAGTTTGGCTAATCCGAAATCGAGGACCTTGATTTGGCCGCGGGGGGTGACGAAAACGTTGGCCGGTTTGATGTCGCGG
>PKYX01000412.1 GCA_003132825.1 Acidobacteriaceae bacterium | reverse complement strand
AGCCGAAGTCCCATACGCAGCGGAGAGCAGCCGCGAATCCCAGCACCGACGGAACCGCCGCCAGCCACCGCCAACGGGCCGCCTCCCCCATCTCTACTTGGAAACCGAGCCACCCGGGAAGCAGCCAAAACCACAGCGCGAAGAATCCCGTTCCCACTGCGAGGGAACCCACCGCGTTGAGCCATCGTGCCGTAAGCCCGACAGGTGGAGCACCCACAGACTGTCCCTGCGTCATAGGCCCTCCCGTCGCATCCATTATGATCCCGAAATCTGCCCGTCGCTCTTGGCGCGGAGCCCAGCCGCCGGTTGATCAGCCGCACGCCAGACCGGGTCTAGGCACCACGCCTCACTTCTTATACGGCCATTGCGCCTGCGTGAACAGCGCTCCATCGATCCAAATGGTTTGTCCGCTGATGAACGATGCTCCCTGGCTGGCGAGAAAAACGACGGTGGGCGCAATGTCGGCGGCTGTACCCACACGCCCTAAGGGAGTGAGCTTGGACCATGTTCCGGCATAGTTCGCGTCTTCCGTTCTGGTGCGCTCGGACTCGATCGACCCGGGTGCCACGCAGTTCACCCGTATTCCATACGGACCCAACTCAACCGCGGCCTCTTTGGTGAGCATCTCAATTCCGCCCTTGCTCGCCGTGTAGGCCACCAAAGACGGAAATGCGAGTTTGTTGCAACCCGAGCCAAGGTTCACGATCGCCCCTCCTCCATGGTCTTTCATGTACCTGGCGGCTTGTTGCGTGCATAGGAAGCAACCCTTCAAGTTGGTATCGACGACCAGGTCCCATTCTTCCTCGGTCACCTGCAGGAGGGGTTTCCACGTCTGTACTCCGGCATTGTTGACCAAGAGATCGAGCCGCCCGAAAGTGGCGATTACTCGTTCGAACATCGCAGTCACCTGGCTGCTGGACCGGATGTCCGCCTCAATGGGAAGTACGTCGGCTTGCAGGGCACGAATCTCAGCTACGGTCGCATCCACCAGAGACGCGGGATCGTTGTAGTAGTTCACCGCTACGCGGTATCCATTCCGCGCTAGCTCAAGGGCGATTTCCTTCCCGATCCCTCGGCTGGCTCCAGTCACCAGAGCCGTCTGGCCTTGCAGCATAGTCACCTCATTCGACTGCACAAGATCACAGCGAAGAATCATAACCAACGGCGGAGCGAAATGGTAACCGCAAGCTTATTAGCGTTGCGAAAGGTGGTGCGAGGAAACCTGCCAAGACCGATACAGGGGAATTGGGGGCTTTTCCCCGCCAAGGCGGCGTCGCGGGTGCGGATTTCAGAGGAACCGGGGATTTCCTAGATAGCTATCGAATCACACCGCCGTCAGAAACGGCCAGCGTCGACTCTCGCGAGTTCTGGCTTCGCTGTCGGAGGACACTCTCGATCGCTTGAATCAGGATCGTTGAGCCAGCCTCGATCGCCAACTTCGACTTCTCCAAATATGCAGCAGCGCCCGCATTCCTGAGCTTCGCTTCGTTGCTCTGAGGAAGGCTACTCAACACGATAATCGGGATTTGCGTAGTGTTCGGGTCCGCCTTGAGCGCCTGGATCAACTGCTCCCCAGAGAGTTTGGGCAAAAGTATATCGAGCACAATGACGTCAGGAACCTTCTCGCGGGCCAAGCGCAATCCTTCGTCCCCGTCTGCCGCAACCAGAACGCGGTATCCTGACCTCGAAACTGCCAATTCGTTTGTCCTGCGCAGAAACTTGCTGTCGTCGATGAGCAACACGGTTTCGTTCATGGCTGGCGCCTCATTTTGCTTCTTCGACGAGATCGAGGAAGTCTCCTGCATTTGTTCGCGGTACTCGACGCGGCTGATTGCGTATCAGTCCGGGGATTGCTTGCCTTTAGGCAAAATGTTCCTTCGGGCAATTCAAGAAGTGAGATGCCCCGCGGGACAATCCGTGGTGGTTCTCCGAGGCCTATCGTTTTCAGCCTACGATTCAGAAAACAAGCGCGTGGGCTCGGAAACCACGGCGCCGCTATCCAGAGTTTCTTCCTGTTCTCCGTTGGCGTTGGCTTCATCGGGCTGCGTTTCAGCAATGCCGTAAGTCGCTAATTCCTTCGTCGTAAGTCTTCCCTTGATCTTTAGTTTAGCCAATTTGCCGTCTCTTTCCTTGGGGGGTTGCGCCCCCGGTCGGGCTTTAATCCCACGTCCGCGATTTGGGTCATCAGCTTGCGTCTGGCAATGTGGCGCCCAGTGCCGAGGACCCGTCACGCCCTTCAGACCATTACATCGTGCGCCTGGCGGTGCGACTGCTCTATATTGCTCAGTTCTCGAAGTACGCTCAAAGTGACGGACCGATCTGACATTTGTTGGCGATCGGATGGTTTCTCCTCAACCCTCTCAACCCACGGCCAACGTCCAGCGTTTCATGGACTTGCGTTTCAGCGCGGTGCGACTCGCTGCCCGTGCTCGGCCAAACCATCTTGCGCTACCGCATCATCGAGAAACCTGGGCGGCGGGTTGGGAGCGATCTATAAGGCCGAGGATGGGAAACGCGGTCGTTTCGTGGCGCAGAAGTTCCTACCCGATGAAATCGCATTGCGGGTGGTAAGTGGATTGATCGACATCTAACGGTCGATTAGTGCCCGGGGGAGTTCGATCCAATAGGAATAGCAGGGCCTTTTCCTTCACGGGTCCCCAAACAAATTTCCCTTTCACGTCAATGTAAGCCAATTCTTGGCCGACCCAAACCCGAGCCACCCCGCCGAAGAAATGATAGTCCGCGAAGCAAGGATAGTATCGGACAAAAAACTGGGGCGGTATGACCATCTGGCCGGTTTTGTCGACGCATCCCCATTTGTCACCAACCTTTACGGCGGCAAGTCCCTCCGAGAATTCAGTAGCACTCTCGTACCGAGGCAAGTAGGGCCATCTGACCGGTCTGGTCGACGTATCCCCATTTGCCGTCCATCCTAACCGCCGCCCGGCCTTCGGAGAATGTTGGTGGCGGGGCAAAAGATTGCTCCTTCACCCCTTGGTTACGATTTGGTCGTCGGCAATGGTGGTTGTTGTGCCGGACGGCTTCTCTTCGCCAGTTTTCATGGCTGCCTTGAAGCCGCGGATGCCCTCTCCGATTCCTTTGCCCAGCTCCGGAAGTTTCTTGGGCCCGAACACAAGTAGCGCAATTCCAAAAATAACCAGCAGATGTATCGGCTGCAACAGTCCTTCAAACATGCGTGCTCCTTCGGCTCAGATGAAAAGAAATGCGGTTAGCAAAATACGGACGCCGTCCGTAGATTCCCGTACGGCGTCCGCCAGGGGAGAGAATACAAATTGAAATATTGCCATCGAAGCGAATAGCCTTCTGCTCCAAGGGAACTGGCGCGCCATGTTTCTTATCTCCAATTCCTTCTTGCTGTCCCAGTACTCGGTGAAACTCCGCAGCTCAACCAATATTCCCGCAGTTTCAAAGAAATATTTGTCTAAACGTAACAGCCTCGTTGAACATTGGTCGGGTGTCCGTCATCGAACAGATCGATCGAACCAGGGCTTTTCCCGCCGGCTCGAACTTATTAACGTCAGTTTGAACCGAGCGTATGACCGGGATTGCGGCCAAATCCAGAAAGCCTATAACAAACCAGTTCCATGATCCTTACCCTCCTTATTGATATCTTTGAGGTCAGGCCGGAACCCGCATGTTCCAAAATATCGTCCGGCGGCCCTGGACTATCGGAAGGGCGCCACATACCAAGCGCAGTACGTCCCCACGCCGCTGAGCAGAACAATCGCCCAAAGCACCAACTCCGTGCGCATCCACCACTTCCAATGCTTGAATCGCAGCCACTGTGGAAGAACGTTCGTGCCAGCCACGATGACAATATAGAGCCCCAGAAGCTCAGCCGTTACGCCGAAAACCGCGTGTATCGCCGCCGCCTCGAAATACCACTTATGAAGAACCTTAGACAGCGCGGGCTTCACTTGCTGCTGGAACGACGGCCACATCACCAGCCCGATCAGCAGCAGATTTAACAGAAGCACCGTCGTCTGGCAAATACCGTGAGCTCTGTAGCGTTTTTGTTTCGCAAGAAAAGCTCCTGCGAGCAAGGCTACTCCCATGATGAGCTGCACGACGAGGTTGAGGTCTCCCCCAAAGGTGGCCCCGGTGCCGAGAAACCCTTTGCTGGGAAAAAAGACAACACCCCTAATCATCCGCTCCCCACACAGTCATGATTCTCAATAGCCGGCAAACTGTTCCGTCCCAACATCGTCTTCATCTACGCTGAGCTCGCTGAGCGTTCGACTCACCGCCGCAACCCTCGTTGGCGGACCCGCGATGTAATAAACCGGGCCTCGCAAGATTCCCACAGCCACGGTAATGCCACTTATGCAGGACCCCGGCAATGGCGCACCGAAGTGCACCCTTGCCGGGGCTGTTTGTTTTAGTTGATCGCGATGGTTACGGGCGTGGTATGGCTCAGTGAGCCGGATGTACCCGTCACCATCAGGGTGATCTGAGAGGCGGGCGTTCGGCCTACTGAACTACCGCCGCCGCATCCGAGGGCGAACATCGAGACGAGAAGCAGCAACCCCAGTGCACTCATCGAAAGAATGCTTTTGCGGGTAAGCGGTTTTCGTTTGCCCGTGATGAAGAGGGTTCCGACCAGCCCTAGACCAGGCAGCAGGGCCGCCATACCGGACAGGCTGTAGCCGGTAACCGGCGGCGGGGTCGAGGCGGCAGAGATGGTCAAGGTGGAGGACGAAGCGCTCGACCCAGGGGAGATCGTCGAAGGGCTGAGAGAACAGGTCAAACCAACGGGGGCGGCGCAGGTCAGCGCAATCTGACCATTGAATCCCCCAACCACGGCGGCGCTGACCATGAGGTTAACCGAACCGCCCGGCGCGACGGTCGCGCTTTGTGCCGACAGGCTTAGAGAAAAATCTGGGCTGCCGACTGCGGCCGTAGGGACAAGGCTGGCGAACACACTGGTGGTGCTGCCTCCCGCCGGGAAATTGGGTTGGTTGCCGCCTCCGGCGGTGAGATAAAGAGTGCCTGGATCACCAGAGGGGCCGCCTCCGCCAAACACCATATCCCACAAGCCGGGATTCGCTAACACATGGTTGGAAGAATCGGTCAGCTGCCCCAGAAACTTCCCGGTAGTGTCGAACGCGTTGATGGTGCCATCGCCGAAATTTCCTATCAGAATCGCGTTCGGGAACGTTCCGAAGGTAGCCGGAGTTTCCACCACGCCCCAAGGCGCGTTGAGTTTGCCGCCGGCAGCGACGAAGGTACTGACGAAATTACCGTTCATATCGAAAATATCCACCTGCCCCAGGCCGGCGCCGGGCTGGGCATCGTGCTTGGCAGCATCCTGCATGGCATAGGCGACGTAGATTTGGTTTCCGATAACGTGGATGCCGTGGGGAGCGTAACCCGCGGGAAGTTTTGGATCGGTGAACGAACCGCTCAATGAAGTGGGGGCAAAGTCTTGATTGTAGACGTCGACTCCACCGCTATTGAAGTTCGCCGCCAAAAGGAAGGTGCTGTTGAGCAAGGCGAGACCCTTGTAGACCGCGCCGCTGTCGGAGTTATCGAAGGCCACCACTGCGCTGCTGGCGCCGGTCCAGTTGGCGATGATGCCATCCTCCGTGGCAAAAATGAACGACCCGCCGCTGAAGTAACTGCCGTTGCCATTGGCCACCGTTCCTGTAGGGCAGCCCGGGCTACAAGAATTGTTTTTCGCCCCAGGTATGGTCACCACCAGCGCATTCTTGTTGCCTTGCGCGTCATAGAGCGTGGATGTACCACTATTATTGTTAGCAACCCAGAAATCTTGCCCAGGAAGAATAGAAATTCCCCAGGGGTTCAACAGTTGCGGGTCTGTGGTTGCGGCTACCCCGGCAGTATTGGAGACCAGGTTGGTCTGGGAGTAGCCGGCCTGCTGTGCGAGCAGTCCCGAAGGAATTGCTAACGCCACCAGTAGTGCGAATAAAAAGAGTGGTTGTTTCAAGTTGTCCTCCATAACCTCAATTTATGATTTGTACGACGCTCGCCCTGGATGTTTCCCCTTTTCCACCGCGAAGCCGTTGGTTGCCGGATGGAGAGGAACTTTCTGGCATGGATTGATGCACTTCCAGACCCTGAACTCTCCCACAACCGTGTAAGCACCATAGGTTGTGCTCGACTCAGTTAGCGCCAGAGGAAGTCCAGGTGCCGTGATCCTTCATCTGGGCCACCTTGGTTGTCGCTCGTGGTGTCGCGAAGGTATAGACGCCCGCCGGTGTCTCGATCTTGCTCAGAAAGTACCTGTCCCCGACATGCTCGAAGTCGAACCGTCCATGCCCAGCCGGAGCTCTATCGAAAACGATGGGAAGCAGCAACGCGCTTTTGTCCTGGCTTCGGATGAGAACTAAGCCTGGATATGCCTCAGGAGAGATGCCACCTACGGTGTATTCGCCCGCGGGAAGCGTCACGCCTCCGACCACAAAATCGAACGGGACATTCGAAACTACTTTGCCTGCGTCTTGCGCTCGGGCACCTTCGCCCAGCCCAAGCAGGCAAATCATGGTAAGTACAACGCTCACATATGACTTCTTCATGTTTTCTCCTATCTGAAATGACTTGCATTGGTCATCACTGATAACTGCGCTCGCGAGCTTTTATTCCGCAGGAGTGTCTCCTGCGCCGCAATTAGCAAATGCTTTTCACAACCTATGTGGGTTAGACGCAGCGACCGGCGACGAGATGCGAACAGGATGTCATTTGATTGTCAAAATGTTCAGCGAGCGGGCCTGGTAAATGCACGGTAGAAACATCAATGCGAGGTCTGAATGGTAAGTGCGGTTTTATATCTGCCGGGCATTAGGTTCAATCGTGTGTTGGGAGTCCACATTTCATAGAGTCCGTGGCCGCTGTTGTGAGGGATGCGTGTGGCGACTTGGCAAAACAAAATCAGGTACGTCTGAGGGGTCGACTGAATCGGACACTCGCTAATTGCCCGAGACTCTCGGCGATGCGGATTCCCGTCATCTTAGAATGAAGTATGGAGAAATACTGGAACTTGCCAGGCTCCATGGTGCCATTGGGCTTAGAATATCAACGAGGCTCCTCTAAAACCGTGCCGTCCCGTGAAACCGCAGTTCCCCGGCGGTGTCTCTTCCTAGGAATAGCCCTCCTCGCGCAGATTCCGGTTGTTTACCGAAGTCCCTGGTCAGGCTTTCACGAAGCTGCAACCGAGCTCGCCATAGCCGCGCCTTCACCGCGGCGGGACTCAAGCCCAGGACTTCCGCAGCCTGATCCGTCGAAAGGCCTTCAATATCTCGCAGTACGAAGACTGCTCGCGAGACCAGCCGCAGCTCTCCAAGGGCCTTGGCTAGGATGTCGCGCAATTCGGACGCGCTGTACAGTTGTTCCGGATTGGGAGCCCAATCGGTAACCTCCATTGGAAGCACGTCTCCCTCTTCCTGAAAATCCTCATCCAGGGATATCTCTTTTATTGCACGCTGCTTTCGCAGCTTCATAAGCGACTGGTTCACGGTAATACGAATGAGCCAGGTCGAGAATTTGGAATCCCCGCGGAATTGTTTTAGGTTCTGGAAGGCCTTGAGAAAGGCCTCCTGAACCGCGTCTTGAGAATCCTCCCTGTTATGCGTGACGTGTTGGGCGATCCGAAGGAGTTTGCGATCGTATCGCTTTACGAGTTCCTCGAACGCAGCAATATCCCCATTCTTACTGGCGTCGACAAGCTCCAAGTCATCGCCGGCCACAGTGCTCACTGCGAAGGATGCCAAGGTTGCAGTCATATTCGTTCCAGGCGCGTTTTGGGGAGCAGTCGCTTTCTGCATACAATTCATGCCAGGAGCGGAAAGCCGCTCTCGTTGCCATTCCGTCGAGAAGTTCGAGTCTTTACTTCACCACAACCGTGCCGGTCATCTTCGGGTGCACCGAGCAGTAGTAGGGATAGGTTCCCGGTTTGGTAAACGTGTAGGAAAACTTCTCGTCCGTATCCCGTACCTTGGACTTGAACACACCCTCGGTGCTCACCACCGTATGGGGAATATCATCGTGATTGGTCCATGTAACTGTCGTTCCAACGGGTACCGTAAGCGTCTGTGGCCCAAAAACGAAATTATCGATTTTCACGTCCGCGGCTGCCGCTGAGGGCTGGTCATTCGCCGTGACCCTCGCAGATCCNNTTTGGATCGGACCCTTGGCGGTCTACCCAAGGGTGGAATCAAGTACTCCAGGGCCACTACCATTTCCTGACGTCTAAGACACGGTATCCCCGAGCGACGAATCGACAACTGCGAGACTGCGACCGCTGACCAGGTAGTTCACATCAGTGATACCCAAAACCTTCTGCAGCTGGTCGGCTGGCACCTTCATGGGTCCGGGTGAGGGAGCAGTTCCCGGCGCGGGCTGAGGGAAAGCTGTCGACATCGCGGTGTGGAACGAAACCTTGCCTTCGATCTTCTGCATGACTTGGTGAATATGGCCGTTTAACACGGTCACCGAGCCGAAACGCTTGACGTAAGACAAGGCTTGTTCGCTGTCGTCGGTTCCCCATCCCCAATCGGGATAGATGGTCCACAGCGGAATGTGTGCGAAGACCACAATCGGAGTGCTGGCAGAGCGGCCCTTAAGATCGTCCTCAAACCACTCCAGTTGGTCCTGACCGAGCGACCCCATGCCTCCGGCTTTCAAATTGGCAACATTCACCAGACCCACGAAATGCACATCCTGGTGATCGAAGCTGTACCACCCACTACCCTTTGTACCTTTCCCGTAACGCTGGAGATATTGCTCGCCGTTGTCACTTAACATGTCATGCTCACCCGGCACAAAGTAGATCTGTTTGGCAGACGCTCCTTTCAATGCCTGGTCAAGCGTATCGAATTCACTCGGCTTCGAGAGCTGACTCAGATCACCGGTGTGAATGATGAACTCCGGGGTGTGAGGCATGGCATTGATCTTGTTGATCGCCGTTTGCAGAGTAGCGGTGACATCGGGATTAGCTGGTTTATTGAAACCGATATGACTGTCGCTGATCTGGACAAAGCTGAAGTCCTTACCTTTGCCGGCACCTTTGCCGCTGCCTTTGGCGAATGCCCGAGATACCGGGATACCGCCACTCAAGGTCCAGACCAGGCCGGTACCCGCCCATGCCATGCATTTCAGAAACCCGCGCCGGTCGACGCCATCGTTGTTGAGGTCTTGCAACTTCTGATCGATAAGATCTTGCTTTTTGTCTGGCATTTGCCCTCCGTGGTGCGTGACGTTCTGATTGGATAACTGGCACGAGCGGCTTTTATTCCCGTGCAAATCGAAGGGCGACCAGAAACTTGTGCGGTTGTCTGGAGGGCACGCTAGGGACTTCTCTAAGTGGGAAGACTGCATGGCGGAATACGACGGTGGCGCTGTCCCGAAGGCAAGCCCCCGAGAAGAAGTTTCAGCGTATTCGCGAATCAGATCTGGCGTTGTAAGCGCCGTCAGCGGGTTAGGACTTGCGCTGCGCGAGCTGACGGGGGCGACCAAGAACCTCCAAGTTGGGAAAGCCCTGATTTGTTACTCGCGGTCCTTCCCGCGATGTCGCCGTTAGATTGCTCGATGGCGGTCAAGGTATTGACGCTCATGCCGAGCTCGGCCGTGGCCATACCACCCTTGCCGAAGGTTGTGACCAAACTTCCGGTCTGGGTTTGTGCCACATTGACGCCGAACACAAGTCCAGTTTCTAGTAGTCGCGCCATCCATGTCGGCATTGATCTGATCAGTGAGACGTTTATTCCCACCTGTCCCGCTACGCCTCGCGACTGTCTAATCTCTGTTTGCAGGCCACAGGGAGAAGGTATCTTCGGGCGGCCTGCTCTCGGCTTACTTATTTTCAAGCCGGGCCGCATCGGGCATCTAACCGAATCCGTTTACGCCGCTCAGAAAGCCACCCAAATGCCCGGTCAGCGCGATCATGCCAACACCCAGAATTTCAAGCGCCAGACGGTAGTTCGGCAAGGCCTCGGCCCGACTTCGCACGCGGAAATGCACCCACCAGACCAGCCAGATCATCACGCTCGAGACGCAGGCAAGCACCAGGTGCAGCAACAGAATGCCCTT